>CAJOGH010000294.1 GCA_905233865.1 uncultured Atopobiaceae bacterium | reverse complement strand
ATCTGGCCCAGTATGGTGCGCTGGACCGTGGTCACGTGGCCGGAGCCATGGCAGGTGGGGCAGGTGGTCACGCTGCCGCCCTCGGCCGTACCCTTGCCATCGCAGTCATCACAGGGGGCCAGGCGATCGTAGGCGATCGTCTTGGTGCAGCCGGCTGCCGCCTCGGCGAGCGTGATGCGAAGGGACAGGCCCATGTCACGGCCCTCCGTGCGCGCGGGGCGTCCGCCGCTGGCACGGCCACCACCAAAGAAGGACGAGAAGATGTCCTCCATGCCACCGCCAAAGATGTCAGAGAAGTCGACGTAGCCGGAGCCACCGCCAAAGCCGCCGGGACCGTCGGGGTCGCCAAAGCGGTCGTAGTTGGCGCGGCGTTGGTCGTCCGAGAGCACGGAGTAGGCCTCGTTGACCTCCTTGAAGCGCTCCTCGGCGTCCGGCTCGTCGGAGACGTCCGGGTGCAGCTCGCGCGCCAGCTTGAGGAAGGCGCGCTTGATGGTCTTCTTGTCGGCGTCCTTGGAGACGCCCAGGATCTCGTAGTAGTCCTTACTTGCCAACGTAGGTCAATCCTTATTCCACATACCCTTGCGGCCGCAGCCGCACATTACAACTTGCCAAACTTAGGCGGGGATGCCCGTCACGTGCTGCGCCGAGCTCGCAACCTGCCTGGTCATGCCTGCCGAACACCTGAACATGAAGAACGCGAATAGGGCAAAGATGGCGCCGTTGACGACGCCGCCCAAAACCGCGCGGCCCGCGTTCTTCCACCAGGTGAGGCCCGAGCCAAAGCCGCCGCGTCGGAAGAACGAGTAGACGGACATGCCAAGCGCCAGCGCAATGATGAAGGTCAGGATGCCGACCTGGCCCTGAACGATGTTGAGAATGACGAACGGCAGGCAGAAGCCGACGGTGGAAAGCGAGCTGGCCTGGCCGGGCTTGAGGCGCTCAGACTCCACGACCACGCGCGCCACGAAGGCGCCCGAAGAGCTGCCGTTGGTACCCGCGTTGCCGCGCTCGTCGCCGTCGTGAGAGCCAGCGGGGATGTCCACCGTGATCTCGGAGGCCGAGAGCTTGCGGCCAGACCCTCCGCAGTCCGGGCAGGGGTTGGACACCACGCGGCCCTCGCCCTCGCACTCGGGGCACACGACGCTCATGGCGCCAAAGCCCAGGATGGATCCAAGGTCAATGGTCATGTGGCCCGAGCCGCCACACATGGGGCAGGTGCAGGACTGCTCGGAGTGGACCGTTCCCTTGCCGTCGCAGGACTCGCAGGGAACATAGCGGTTGTAGGTGATGCCGCGGTGGCAGCCCGCCTTGGCCTGCTCGGCCGTGAGCTCCACTTCGATGACGATGTCGGCACCGGCGCGCGGCTTGTAGGCACGCCCCGAGCTGCGGGTCGAGGCAGCGCCGCCAAAGGGCCAGCCTCCCATGCCGCCAAAGGGCCAGCCCTCGGCACCGCCGTAGCCGGCCGGGCCATAGCCGCCAAAGCCGGCCGAGCCAGCGGCCGCAAAGGGATTGCCCGAGCGCATGGCGTCATAGCGCTTGCGCTTGGCGTCGTCGGAGAGCACGGCGTAGGCCTCGGAGACCTCCTTGAAGCGCTCCTCGGCGTCGGGCTCCTTGTTCACGTCAGGGTGAAGCGTGCGCGCCTTCTTCTGGAAGGCACGGCGTATGTCATCGGTAGACGCGTCCTTGTCTACCCCCAGGACCTCGTAGTAGTCCTTCTCGTTCATTGCGGACATGCAAAACTCCGTAGCTGTCTGAGATGGCGTGCGCTAGCACACAACGTTCACGATTGTACCCCGTGAGAGCCCCCACATTTCACCGTACAGCTCATTTCCAAGAAGCCATCCCAAATGGGTGGGTGCCACCGAGCCGTCTGTTTGCTCCTTTGCAAGGCCACGGGCGATGACACGAGCGAGCGCGTCGTCCAGCTCCGCGCCCATCTCCTGTCGCGCCAGGCCGATAAGAGCCTCGCTTGCGCCAGCCACCGTCCGCATGGCAAGCATGAGGTCCTCGGCAAGCGCCTGGCGGCGGTCCATGAGCTCAATGGCATAGTGCGTGGTGGAGAGCGAGTCGTCGCGCGCAATCTGGCGTG
>CAJOGH010000293.1:1197-2114 GCA_905233865.1 uncultured Atopobiaceae bacterium | reverse complement strand
CCCATTACGGGTACCGGCACCCTTTACGGGCAACCGGCACCCATTTCATGATGTCGGTACCGCTAGAGTTCGCGGTATGTTCCCCACTCCCCGTCGTCAAACGCGTCTGGGTGGGAGAGCGGAAGGACGGTCACCTCGTCGTCGTAGATTGTGGCAAAGGTCCCGTATCCGATGTACTCGTGTGCCGTGCGCACCGCAAGCTCGAAGAGAGCGCCGTATGGCGAGGAATCTATGTCTACTGGGGCGATTTGCGCCGTTGCGGCGTCGACAATCAGGTCCTCGAGTTCCTGCGGGACGGGCATCCACAGGTGCTGCGAGCACACCTTGCGCAACGCGCGCCTAATTCTTCTTTCGTTTGGCATATTCCCTCAGCTCCTCGTCCATGCATCGTTCGCGCATCGACACCTCCCCCTTGAGCTCGATGGCGTAGGCGTTGTTCTTGAGTCGGTCGACGATGGACTCGGCGGCGGGGTAGTCCCCCATGCGGGACGGCCACCCCTCCACGCGGTACTGGGCGCAGACTATGGTCGACTTCCTGGCCCGGGTCCGCGCGTCGACGACGGCGAACAGCTCGTCGATCGCCTCGGGCTTGGTCTCCTTCAGGAGCCAGTCGTCTATGACCAGGAGCTGCCTTGTCTTCAGCTGCTTGGTGCGCTTGGCGTGCGCGATGGGGTCATAGCGCAGCGTGCCGAGCTCGTCCACCATCTCCGGCATCGAGACGCACTCCACGCGGTAGAGCTGGCGGCAGGCCGAGAGGGCGAGGGCTGACACGAGCCACGACTTTCCCGCCCCGGAGGCGCCGAGCACTATCACGTTGTGCCCCTTGGCTATGAAGGCGCAGGTCGCGAGCCTGTCGATGAGCCCGATGTCGAGCTCGCGGTCGGCGTCGGTTATGAGGTCCTCGATGTGGGCGCCCG
>CAJOGH010000293.1:0-1162 GCA_905233865.1 uncultured Atopobiaceae bacterium | reverse complement strand
CATGCGCTCCTCGTAGAGGCGGTCGACCAGGATGTCGAGCCACTCCTCCTTGCTGAGCCCCCCGGCGGAGCCGTCGATCGAGGCGGCGGCGTCCACGACCGGCCCCATGTTCATCTTCCTCAGTTTGTTGATCGTCTGTTGTCTGAGCATGTCTTCCTCCGTCTCCTAGCCGAAGCGTCGTATGGCATAGTCCTCCGACTTGCCGCCACCTCCGGCGCCCTTCCTTCGCGACCTGTTCCTGGCCAGCGTGTTTATGGCCTTGTAGCTTGGGCGGTCCGTCACCGTGAGCGCGGCGGCGCAGATGTCCTCCAAGGTTGCGGCGCCGATCGAGTCCCGCTTCGCAAGTAGCTTCTCGCACCATCGCCACCCCTGCTCCTCTGCCGTGCCGGCGGCAAGGAGCGACTCGACGACGGCGAGCGTCGACGGTCCCACCTCCCGCGCCTGCGATCGATACCACTCGCTGTCGTGGTCGAGGAAGTCGGCGTGGCTCTTGGGTCTGTGCTCGGGGGCGGTCACGCTCTCGCCGCGCTTGAGGGACCGGTCGCGCGCGTGGCTGGCCACGCGCTCCCCGTCGCAGAAGACCTCGACTTCTGATAGAGTCCAACGCATCTCCACGCGACGGCCCACGAGACGATGCGGCACGGAGTAGTACACGCCGTCCTGCGGGAGAAGGACGTGGTAGCCCTTGGGAACCTTGACTGGCGACCCCCAGCGCGCTATCTCGAACGGGCGTGCGGGCAGCGGTTGCAGCGCTGCCCGCTCCGCCGCGTCGAACTTCTCGTCGCGGCTGCCCGCCCTCTTTTGGAACGGGCGTGCGTTGAGGTCCGCGAGCTTCTCGCGGATGGCCTCGTTGAGCTCGTCGAAGTCGAAGAACGTGCGGCCGCGTAGCATGTTGCGTATCCTGTTCGCTATCTTGTCGACGCTGCCCTCCACCGAGTTCTTGCCCCGAGGCCTTCTGGGGGCGTGCGGTATGACCGCGACGTTGTAGTGCTCGGCGAACTCGCGGTACGTGCGATTGAGCACGATCTCCTCGCTCGTGTGCCTCGTCACGCCCGTCTTGAGGTTGTCGATCGTCAGAATCCTGGGGGTGCCGCCGTAGTACTCGAACGCGTCCGCGCTGGCCTGGCACCATGTCTCTATGTCTGTGGACGGGTAGGCGCCG
>CAJOGH010000292.1:1347-2335 GCA_905233865.1 uncultured Atopobiaceae bacterium | reverse complement strand
GTTGGAAAGCTCGGTAGTGGTGTAGTCGTAGAGTGTACGGTAGACCTGGTTGAAGCGGTAGCCCGCGTAGGCCTCGCTCACGATGTCGTGAACCTCGCAGGCGCGTGCGAGAACGAGCTTGTCGTAGGGCTCGAGGTCGTCGTAGGCAACCGCGTCGGTCGCGGGATCGAACTGGTCCTCCAGCTCGCCCAGCAGGAAGCGGAAGGTGTTGCGGAAGCGGCGGTAGGCATCGCCAACGTGACGCAGAATCTGCTCGTCACAGGCAACGTCGACGGAGGTGTCGACAGAGGAGACCCACAGGCGGATGATGTCGGCGCCTTGGGTGGCGCAGACCTTGTTGGGGTCGATGACGTTGCCCAGGCTCTTTGACATCTTGCGACCCTGGCCATCCAGCGTGAAGCCCTGGCTCACGACGGACTTGTACGGGGCAACGCCATAGGCACCCACCGAGGTCATCAGCGAGCTCATGAACCAGCCACGGTGCTGGTCAGAACCCTCGAGGTACATGTCGGCGGGGAAGGCGAGGTTGTCGCGGTGACGGCAGACGGCGGTGTGGCTCACGCCGGAGTCCCACCACACGTCGAGGATGTCGCGACCGGCCTTGAGGTTGTGGCTGCCACAGGAGGGGCAGACGCAGGCGTCACCAAGATAGGTGCTGGGATCGTCCGTGAACCAGTGGTCGGAGCCCTGGGTACGGAACAGGTCGATGACCGCGTCGAGGGTGTCGTCGTTCATGACGAGCTCGCCGCAGTCAGCGCAGGTAAAGGCCGGGATGGGCACACCCCAGGCGCGCTGGCGCGAGATGCACCAGTCCGGGCGCTGCTCGACCATGGAGCCGATGCGGTTGACCGAGTGCGCGGGATAGAAGCTCACACGGCTCAGCTCGTCGAGGGCCTGCTTGCGGAGGCCGGTCTTGTCCATGGAAACGAACCACTGGTCAGTGGCACGGAAGATGACGGGCTGCTTGCAGCGCCAGCAGTGCGGGTAG
>CAJOGH010000292.1:0-1230 GCA_905233865.1 uncultured Atopobiaceae bacterium | reverse complement strand
GTAGAAGCGTCCGTCGTCGTCCACGGGCATGACCACGGGGACGTTGAACTTCATGCCGGAGAGGTAGTCGTCAACGCCATGGCCGGGCGCGGCGTGGACGATGCCCGTGCCGTCCTCAAGCGTGACGTAGTCGGCGTAGATGAACACGCCCTCCTCGCCCGCGTCGCCAAAGATGGGCTGGGCGTAACGGTTGCCCGCAAGCTCGGTGCCGGTGGCAGACCAGCCGGGAACGGGCGTGTAGTCCCAGCCGAACTTCTCGCAGCAGCGCTCGGCGAGCGTCTCACCAAAGATGAGCGCGCGGCCCTCGTGCTCGACGGCGATGTAGGTGGCCTCGGGGTGGAGGATCACGGCGTCGTCGGCGGGCAGGGTCCAAGGCGTGGTGGTCCAGATGGCCACGTCTAGCTTGCCCTCCCAGGCCTCGAGGCCGGCAGGAGTGGTCTTCATGGCAAAGCGAACGAAGATGGCGGGGCTGACCTCGTCGGAGTACTCAATCTCGGCCTCAGAGAGCGCCGTGTGGCAGTGGCTGCACCAGTGGACCGGCTTACGACCGCGGTAGATGGCGCCCTTGTCAAAGATGGCCTTGAAGATCTCGATGTCGGTGGCATCGTAGTCGTTGGTGTAGGTCAGGTAGGGGTTGTCCCACTCGGCCAGGACGCCCAGGCGCTTGAAGCCCTGGCGCTGGGTGTCGACCTGGGCCACAGCCTCCTTGCGACAGATCTCGCGAATCTTCTCCTTGGGCAGCTCGTTGAACTTCTCGGAGCCCAGCATCTCCTCGACCTTGTGCTCGATGGGTTGGCCGTGGCAGTCCCAGCCAGGCACGTAAGGAACCTGCTTGCCCTGCATGATCTGGTAGCGGTTGATCATGTCCTTGCCGATCTTGTTCATGGCATGACCAAGGTGGATCGGGCCGTTGGCATAGGGAGGGCCGTCGTGGAGCACGAACTTGTCGTGGCCCTCGTTCTTCTTGAGCGCGAGCTCGTAGACACCCGCCTCGTCCCACGCGGCCAGGCGCTCAGGCTCGTTCTGCGCGAGGTTGCCGCGCATGGGGAACTTGGTCGACGGCAGGTTCATCGTCTTCTTGTACTCGTTAGCCATGACTATCCTCTCTGCGGGCCTGCGCCCGACAAGCGATGCGAACTAGTGAATGAGAACGGGGCAGCCCACGTCGATGATCTCGTAGAGCTCCGCCGCCGCGGACGAGGGCAGATTCACGCAGCCGTGACTGCCGTT
>CAJOGH010000291.1:821-2242 GCA_905233865.1 uncultured Atopobiaceae bacterium | reverse complement strand
ACTCAAGCACGGGCTCTCTGGCATCGAGTGCTGTGCTGGCATCCCCGGCACCATCGGCGGCGCCATCTCCATGAACGCCGGCTCGCGTCGCGAGTGGATCGGCGCGGTCGTGGACTCGCTCGTGTGCCTGCGTCCCGGCGAGGGCGTGGTGCGCTACCGCGGGTCTGACATCAACTGGGCATATCGTTCCACCTCGCTCGCACCTGACGAGATCGTGCTCGAGGCAACCCTCACGCTGCGTCCCTCGACGCGCGAGGAGGTGGCCCATGACATGGACGCTCGACTGGCGCAGCGCCGTCGCACCCAGCCCTGTGGGCTGGCCTCCTGTGGCTCTGTGTGGCGCAACCCCAAGGAGGGCAGCGTCGGCAAGATGATCGATGACTGCGGCCTCAAGGGGACCGTGTCGGGTGGTGCCTCCATCTCTGATCTGCACGCCAACTTCATTGTCAATCGTGGCCAGGCCAGCGCGGCCGACGTCATGGACCTTATGCGGCAGTCGTTTGCCGCCGTGCGCGAGGCGTACGGCGTCGAGCTCGAGCCCGAGGTCAAGTTCCTAGGGTTCTCGAGGTAGCCATGGCAGGGTCTTCCAGGACAGGGGCGGGACAGCGCCCCACGAGGCGTGGCTCCAGCTCTGGCGGGCGCCCTGTGCGCGGCTCTGGGTCGCGCGGTGGCACGGCGCGCGGGGGCGCCACGCGCAGCGGTACTCGTACGAGCGCCGCTCGTAGTGGCTCGGCCACGAGGGCAGGCTCTTCTCGCCAGAGGACGCAGACCTCGTCGCGTCGCCTTCAGACACCCTCTCCCTCGCGCGCGGCCGAGGCCGTCAAGGGCAACTCGCGCCTGCGCGTCCCTGCCATCATCGCCAGCGTGGTCGCCGGCATCGCCGTCGTTGGCCTTGTCACGCTGCTCATCCTCTCGCACCTGCCCGTCTTTGTGATCACGGGCATCGATGCGCCGTCCACGCAGCACATGAGCTCCGAGGAGATCATCAAGCTTGCTGCCGTAGAGGAGGGGACTACGCTGCTCAGCGTCGACGTCGACCAGCTCCAGGACCGGATCAGGCGCAACCCGTGGGCGGACCACATCACCGTGCACCGCCAGTTCCCCTCGACCCTGCGCGTGGAGGTTGCCGAGCGCGCCGTGGGGTCGGTCGTGCTCATGAACCCCGGCAACCTGGCCTGGTACATGGACTCGTCTGGCGTGTGGATCGAGCCGACCAAGGTCACGGTCCCTGATGGCGGCTCGTCCGTTGACGTGGCGCTTGGCATCGCGCGTGACGCGGGCGCGGTGCTCATAACCGACATTCCCACCACGGTCTCACCGGTCGCGGGTTCGCAGGTCACGGACGATGGCATCAACGCGGCGCTCACGTACCTGACGTCGTTCACGTCCGAGCTTCGCGACCAGGTCGTGCGTATGTGCGC
>CAJOGH010000291.1:0-691 GCA_905233865.1 uncultured Atopobiaceae bacterium | reverse complement strand
CGCGTGCCGTCGTCGCCCAGCTATCGCGTGATCGGGTCGAGCGACGTGCAGCAGGGGTCTGGCGTGACAGTCTAGGGTTTTATATTCCCTGGGATCGTTTTGCGTGGCAACTTGAGCGTTAGGGTTGAGAGTTTGATCGCTATTCACCTGCGTAGTCCATAATTTCTTCATTTTTGTTGACCTGAGGGTTTTGATATGCGAACATACCTCGATTTGTAACTCGCATGAGGGTCAACCTGAGGTTTAGGGTTTACCCGTGCATCGCAGATCAAACTGACCAGCACGACCCTGTACCGTATCGAATAGATGGAAAAGAGAGAGCCATGGCCGCACCCAAAGTAGGAGGACCGATGAACGACATCGACATCACCAGCAACTATCTTGCTGTCATCAAGGTGGTTGGCGTTGGCGGCGGCGGTACCAACGCGGTCAACCGCATGATTGAGGAGGGCATCCGCGGCGTCGAGTTCGTCGCCATCAACAAGGGACGCCCAGGCGCTCGCCATCTCCGACGCTGACATCAAGGTGCATATCGGCACCGACATCACCAAGGGCCTGGGCGCTGGCGCCGACCCCTCCGTGGGCGAGCAGTCCGCCGAGGAGAGCCGCGACGAGATCAAGCGTGCCCTTGCTGGCTCCGACATGGTCTTCATCACGGCGGGCGAGGGCGGCGGCACCGGTACCGGCGCTG
>CAJOGH010000290.1:800-2222 GCA_905233865.1 uncultured Atopobiaceae bacterium | reverse complement strand
ATCTTAAAGAAAGGACATAGTAATGAAGTTCTCGGTCTCACAGACGTCCCTCTCCACCGCCCTGGCCGTCGTGTCCAAGGGTCTCACCTCCTCCACGCTGCCCATCCTCTCGGGCATCTACGTGCGCGCGGCCGACGGCACGCTGGAGTTCCAGACCACCGACCTGTCCATCTCGGTGCGCCACAAGATCCCGGCCAACGTGGACGAGCCGGGCGCCATCGTCATCCCGGGCCGCGTGCTCCAGAACATGGTCAAGAACCTCGCCGGCGGCACGGTGCAGGTGGAAGAGCGCGACCGCATGGTCGTCATCTCGTGCGGCAAGGCGGTCTTCAGGCTCAACACCCTGGCTGCCAGCGACTTCCCCGAGTTCCCCGAGATCGCGGTCAGCGACTCGGTGGAGCTGCCGCGCGCGGTGCTCTCGTCCATGGTCGACAAGGTCTACAAGGTCACGTCCAAGGACAAGAGCCGCCCGCTGCTGCAGGGCATCCTGCTCACGGTGGAGAACAACGTGCTGCGCCTGGTGGCCACCGACAGCTACCGCCTGGCGGTGTGCGACACCCACGTGGAGACCTCCAGCCTGCAGGGGAGCTTCGAGATGATCATCCCGGGCGCGGCGTTCCACGACGTGCTGTCGCTGCCCTGCAGCTCCGACGTCATCTTCATCGGCTCCACCAGCAGCCAGGTGGTCTTCTCGTTTGACAACACGACCTACGTCGCGCGCCGCATCGAGGGCACCTTCCCCAACTTCAAGCAGCTGCTGCCGACCTCGAGCTCCACGACCGTGCGCCTGCCGCTGGCCGACTTCGGCGGCGCCCTGCGCCGCGCGAGCGTCATCGCCTCCACCAACCCCTCCATCCGCTTCGACGTGGACGCCGACGGGCAGCTGGTCACGCTGTCGGCCGTCTCCCCCGAGCAGGGCGAGGTGCGCGAGGAGGTGGGCTGCGAGGTCGTGGGCAACTCGCTGGCCATCGGCCTCAACTACCACTACGTGGCCGACTGCATCGCCGCCGTCTCGGGCAAGCACGAGGTGACCCTGGAGCTGCAGGACTCGGCGCGCCCGGGCGTCTTCAAGAGCTACGACAAGATCAACTACCTGTACCTGGTCATGCCCGTGAGGATGTAGGAGCCGGTACACACCCGCAGGTGGCGCAGGCCTCGCCCCAAGCTGGTGGGCGGGCCTGCGCGTTTCTCGAATGCGCAAGGAGGTGGCCGTGGGCCTGCGCGTGACGCATGCGTCGTTTGAGCACTACCGCAACCTGGACGGCCGCTCCATGGACTTCTCGGACGCACTCACGGTGCTGGTGGGACACAACGCCGTGGGCAAGACCAACGTGGTGGAGGCCCTGCAGCTGCTCACCTGTGGGCGGAGCTTCCGGCGGCCGAGCCCGGCCGAGCTGGTGGAGGCCGGCTGTGCCCAGGGCC
>CAJOGH010000290.1:0-697 GCA_905233865.1 uncultured Atopobiaceae bacterium | reverse complement strand
GGCGAGCTGGTGTCGGTGCTGTTCTGCCCCGACGACCTGGCTTTTGCCAAGGGCTCCCCGCGCGGCCGCCGCAGCGAGATAGACGACTTCGGCCGGCAGGTGAACAAGCCCTACGGCCGCCTGGTGAGCAGCTACGAGAAGGCCGTGGAGCAGCGCAACCGCCTGCTCAAGCCGTTGTCAAGACAACTGACGCAATGAGTGGCGACGGCCGAAACATCAGGGTGCTCGTAGCGGTGGCCGACACGCTCACCGCCGCGGGGCTGCGTCACCTCATCGCCCACAACCTGGGCCACGACGTGCTGGTGGCGCACGACCTCGCGGTCGTAAAGAACGTCTGCGACCGCATCTGCGTGATGGAGCGCGGCCGGTTTGTGGACGTCGGCCCAGCCGAACAGGTCTTTGAAAGCCCTACCAGCGACTACACCCGCCGCCTCCTCGCCGCCGTCCCCCGGATAGAGGGGTGAACGAGCCTAAAACCACAATCTATTGGGGTTATGAACAGGATGTGTACACAACCTGTTGAAATCTTTTTTCATTTTCCCCCTTGCGCGGACACATTATTTAGTGTATCATACGCACACAAACCCACAACAGAGAGTAAAAAACCCTTTTAAACCCCTAAAACGGATACCAAGACATGAGCGACCAGAAGAAAACGATGAAGATTATCAAGCGCAGCGGGCAGGAAGTTGCGTTT
>CAJOGH010000289.1:1484-2875 GCA_905233865.1 uncultured Atopobiaceae bacterium | reverse complement strand
CCGCGTCCACAGCCAGTCGTACGGCTGGCTCGGCTGGGCTCACGACGGCGATGAGGCCGGCACCACCGGCCTCGCGAAGCGCGCCGAGGCCGTGGAGGTACAGGTGCTCCCGGCTGGCCAGGTCCCCGTGGACTACGACGCCTCCAAGGACGCGTGCGTGGTGGGCCTGTAGCGTCAAAAGCGTCAAAAGATGCCTAGCCACCTTCTGACGTAACTGCATACAACAAGACGTGGAAGACGAGAGCCGTCCCATCCCGGGACGGCTCTTGTTGTTGTGACAGTATGAACATGGCGTTACGTATCTTCTCCCACGTCTCACGGGCACGTATAGTATTTTGTTTATTATCGATGGAGGGACCATGCTGTTTTCCGAGAACCTTTCCACCGCTGCGTGTGACGCTCCGGCAATCATCACCACGCGCGAGTGCGTCTCGTACGACGCGTTCCACGCCGCCGTTGCGGCGTTCGCCGCGCGCCTGCGCCAGATGGGGGTCTGCAAGGGCGATCGCGTGGCGCTCTGGGGCTATAACTCCGCAAACTGGCTCGTCGCGTTCTTTGCCATCGTGCGCGCGGGCGGCGTGGCCGTGCTCATGAACTACAGTGCGGAGATCGCCGACGCCGCGGACCTGCTTGAGATGTCCGGCGCCCAGTTCATCGTGTGCGGCGACAACGGCCAGACCAAGCGCTGGGACGACGCGATGGGCATGCTCGCCGAGATGGCAGGCATCGACCCTACCCATTGCGTGGACGTGCGCGACGCGACGCAGAGCCTGGTAACTCCCCAGGCCCTTGTTGGCATCGATGGCCTTCCCGAGCAGCGCGGCGCCAACGAGGCGTCGGACACCGCCCTGGTGATCTTCACGAGCGGGACTACCTCGAAGCCGAAGGCGGTATGCATCTCCCAACGTGCGCTCACCACCGACGCCTTGGCCCTCGCGGACGGCCTCGAGGGCACCATGGGACCCTCCATCTGCGTTTCGGTGCCGCTCTTCCATATATTGGGCCTTCTCACGAGCTACGCCTACCTCATGCACGGAAGCACCGTGTGCCTGCCCAAGGACTACCGGTCCGCCACGCTTGCGCAGATCATCGGCTCCCATGAGGTGAGCGACATCGCAGCCGTGGGCGCCGTGTACCAGGGACTCGTCGACGCCGACGACTTCGAGACGGCGGTCGCACCGCACGTGCGCACCTGCATGATCGCGGGCGGCATGTCCACGCCCGTGCAGATGATGCGCCTGGAGCTCCAGTTCACAAACGCCACCTTCATAAACATGTACGGCCAGAGCGAGGGGGCGCCGCTCACCATGGTGCGTCCCTCCGACCTCGTGGAGCGGCGTGCCGGTACGGTGGGTCGCGTCGTGTCGGGCGTGACCTTGCGCATCGCAGAC
>CAJOGH010000289.1:0-1466 GCA_905233865.1 uncultured Atopobiaceae bacterium | reverse complement strand
GCGAGGTGGGCGAGGTGCAGGCCCGCGGCGCCTGCCTCATGAACGGCTACGCAGGCCTGCCCGCGTCGGAGCAGGCGATCGACGAGGCAGGCTGGCTCCATACGGGCGACATCGGCTTTCTTGACGAGGACGGCTACCTGCACCTGGCCGGCCGCCTGAAGGACGTGATCATTCGCGGCGGGGAAAACATCTCGCCGTCCGAGATAGAGGCGCAGCTCACGGGCATCGAGGGCGTGCGCGACGCGAAGGTGATGGGCGCGCCGCACCCCATCTTTGGCGAGAGCGTGGAGGCTTGCGTCTCCATGCGCGAAGGCGTCGCATTCGACGAGCAAGGCATTCTCGACCAGCTGCGTCGTCGCATCCCGCGCTACAAGGTGCCAGCGCACGTCTTTGTGTTCGACGCCTTCCCCCTGAACGTAAACGGCAAGATAGATCAGCGCGCACTCTATGCGCACATGATCAGCCGCCTCTACACGCTTGAGGTGGAAGACGAGCTTGCCGGCGGCATCACCGTGTTCCAGATCGCCGTGAAGAACTCCTCCTACGCGATCGAACCCGTGACGGCGCTCGTGAGCCATCTGGCAAAAAACCTAGGCTACTTGCCCAAGCGTGCGGACAAGCTATGCCTGGCCGTCGAGGAGATGCTCACCGAACGCATCATGGACGCCTACTCCGGCGTGGGCGACATCCATGTGAGCATAACGCTCATGTCTGACTGGCTGCGCGTCGCCTTCACCGACGACGGCGCCGAGTACGTGATCGACAAGCGCCGCGACACCTCCATGAGCGCGCGCATCATCCTGGGCTCGGTGGACGACTTCCACACCATGTGGAAGGACGGCAAGCCCGTCTACTGCATGGACTTCCTGTACGACGACTACCTCGATGTCAAGGGCCACCTGCTCAGGAGCAAGGAGGCCTGACGCGCGACCTGCATACGATATGCACGGCACGCAAACAAGAGCAACTGCTGAAAGGACGCAATCATGCCAGACTTTACACCGAAGGAATGGAACGCGAGCGGAGCCATCTACAGCTATGGAACGATGGATCTGCGCTGCTTCGTAGTCGAGGTCATCCTCAACGAGGACGTCGACGGCGACCTGCTGCAGGCCGCCGTCGACAAGGCCCTGGTGCGCCTGCACTACTACCGCCAGACGTTCGTCCGCGAGGGAGGCCTCTACTACTACGCCTACAACGACCTGCCGTTCGTCGTGGGCGCGTGCGCTGAGGCCCGCGCAGTGGGCGGAGCCGCCACGAACTACCACATGGTGGACGTGACCTATGCCGCCAGCACGGTGCGCTTCGCCATGAACCACGCCTTCTGCGACGGGCTCGGGCTGAACCGCCTCATCGAGGCGACGCTCTATCACTACTTCTGCCTCAAGGACCACAAGGAGTACGCGAGCGACGGGATCTACACCGAGGACGTGCCCTACGATCCTGCCGAGGAGTTCGACGCCTAC
>CAJOGH010000288.1 GCA_905233865.1 uncultured Atopobiaceae bacterium | reverse complement strand
CACGATGCGGCTCTCGTTGCCCTTGACGCGCGACCAGCCGAGGAAGGCGCCGGTGCCCGGCTCCTCCTCGGGCGCACCGGAGACCGCGACGGTGGAGCCAAAGCGATAGAGGGTGTCGTCGACGTGCTCGATAAGCTCGCCAGTGGAGGTGTGGTACGAGACGGTGTAGGGGTTGTTGTTGAGCCACTTGGCGTGGACCGTCATGTTTGCCGAGCCCACGGTGTCCGTGTAGAAGTTGAAGGGCTGGGTGAGTGCGGCGTCCTTGTACCAGCCGCCAAAGACGTACTCCGTGGAGCCCTCGACGCGCGTGGGCGTGGACGGGCGATTGATGACCGTGCCGCTCTCGCGGCCCGCGTAGGTCAGGGTGTGGCCGTCGTCGGAGAGGGTCCCCTCGCCGGCCTCGGGGAAGGTGCCGCCGTGGGCGTCGAAGGTCACGTCGAAGTTGGCCACGCGCCAGCCGGCGTAGAGCACGGTCGCGGCGCCAGGCATGGTAGCTGTCGCGGGGTCCACGGAATACTGCGCGCTCTCGGGCTCGTCAGGGTGGCGCGACGCGTAGTCATCGGTGAACCAGCCGGCAAAGGAGTAGGTAGAGCCATTGGAGACGCGAAGGGACTCCTCGTTGAGACTAGGGAGCTCGTTAGTCAGGGACGCCCCGTAGGTGACGTTACGCGAGCTCGTGTTCACAGAGTCGCCAAGCAGCCCATCCACGTTGGCAAAGGAGAGCTCAAAGTTGTTGCGGAGGTAGTAGCAGTTGATATAGTACTTGTAACTCCCGTAAGGGATGCCCCTGTATGTCGTGCTAACGATAGTCGTCCATGACGTCATGTCAACGAGACCGCTCTTGTAGCGAAGGCCGACGATGTACGTGGGTTCAGACGTGGGCAAGAGCGTGTTGACGACGCGCCAGTAGTCGGCGTCGGTTCTCATGGCGCCGTTCGGGTTCTGGAGCTCGAACGTGTATTCCTTGCCGCCAATCGTCTCTGTAACGGTCTGGTTCTTAGGTGTCTGACCCTCAAGCACGTTGAGATAGATCTTCTTCCACCGCGTCGTATGGAAGGTCTCGGTGTAACGCCCCATCGTAACGGTGCCGCCGTTTTGGATTCCGGTCGACTCGGCAGGTGTGGGCGCAGCGAGTTCGCTATAGGGCTTTGATGACTGGGAGCAGCCCCAATAGGTGCCACCACCCTGATAGTTGGCCTTGCCGTTGTTGTTGTAGTAGAGGCTGTTGTAGACAGTTGAGTTGCCGTACAGTTCCCACGCCTGGCCCCACTTGACGTTGGGAGCCGTGAGCTCAACGGTGCTGCCGCGCTTGAACACGTAGGTGTAGGTGTTACGTGGCCAGTATACGCGCAGGATGGAGGAACCGTCCGCAGCAATGCTCACCGCTGTCCCCTCCTGCATGGCCTCGTTTGCTGCCGTCTCCTGTTCGGTTGCCACGTGGTACCTAAAAGAGTTGGGGCCCGACTCCTCCGTGGGCGTGGCCGCGGCATCGGTAACCATAGACCTCAAACGTGCCCTGACCCGCAAGGCCGTCTGCGCCCTCAATAAGGTGCATGACCGTATAGGGAGTATCGCTGCGCGCTACCCAATTGGCATAGAGGGTGATGTCCTTAGTCATGTTCTTGTTTGTCGTGACCTTTGTCGTGCACTCGGGATCCTCGTACCAACCCTCCAAGGTGTAGCCCTGGTTCCATCCGCGGTAGGAAGATGCGAACTCGCCGGTCTCGGCGTTGTACGCGGCACCTGCGAGCGTCTGCTCGGTGGGCAGCTTGTCAAAGGCGAGCGTGCCCGTGCCTTCACCCGCGTTCTGCACAAAGACACTGGCAAGGATTCCCGCACCCTTGGTGTCGAGCGTGACCCAGAAGCCACCCGCGAGCTTGGGGTACAGCTCGAGGTCAGCGTCCACGTCCGCGAGGCTCTTGTCGGCATCATAGGTGGCAATGGGAGTGGCGCCCGCAGCCGCGCCCGGCGCATAGGCCTCCCACGCCACCAGCTCGGCCTCCGCATCGTCACTGATGGGAACGAAGCCCTGCGAGACCTGCGGGAGG
>CAJOGH010000287.1:610-2126 GCA_905233865.1 uncultured Atopobiaceae bacterium | reverse complement strand
GTAGAAGTGCTCACCGGAGTTGGGGTTGTACAAGCGGTACATGGGAATGCGACCCACAGGCTGGGCGTGCTGCTTCCACTGCGCGTACAGGACATCGCCACCCGGCGAGAGCACAAGGCTCGACCCCGCCTCATAGGAGGTGCCGCTGCCGTTGGCTGCCGTGTTCCAGCCCACGAAGTCGTAGCCCTCGCGCACGAAGCCGCAGCCGGCGACCTCCACGCTCGTCCCGGCTGCGCCCACCTGCGATTCCATGGCACCCGAGCTCGCGCCGTTGCCGTCATAGGCCAGCTCGCCCCACGGGTTCCACTGGGCGTAGAGAATGTCGTCGTCGCCAGTGAGGACGTACGTCGCGCCCGGCTCGTAGTGCGTGCCCGAGCCGTCGGCCGCTGTGTTCCATCCCACGAAGTCGTGGCGCTCCCACGCAAAGCCGCACTCCAGCACCTCGACGCCCTCGCCCGTCGCCGCGGTCTGGGCCTCCATCTGGCCCTCCGCGAGCACGCTGTTTGCGTCGTAGGTCAGCCGGTCGGCTGCGACTTCAAACTCAACGACCCCGCTCAGCTCCAGGTAGTTGTCGGTGCCCGCCACATGGGCGCGCAGCTCGTAGAGGCCTGCGGTCGTGGGCGGCGTCGTGCCCCACGCTTCCTCGCCGGTGCCCTTGGCGCGGTACGCAAAGTCAGCCGTGCCAAAGCGGGCGGTTACCTGGGGTGTGCTCGGCGTCTGTCCTGCGACCCAACCCGCGATCGCAGGCTCCTTCGTCCACGAGTTGACAGCCGGCGCGATGGTAAGGGTACCCGCCGCAGGGACAAGGTCGTAGTTCGTGGTCCATGCCCCGCTCACGTCAGGCTCGATGGCATAGGTGCCCACCGTGCTCCCGGGCGCGCAACCAAAGGTATAGGTGACCTCCCCGTACACGTCCACGCTCTCAGCGGTGTCGCCCGCGACGAAGCCCGAAAGGGTATATCCCCCGTCCACGAGGTCGTCGCCATAGGCGATGGTCTTGTCGTTGGCCGTGACGTTCAGCGGCACCTTTGCGACCTCGTACGCGACCGGTTCGCTCGTGGCGCCCGCATAGTCAGCCGTCTCGGCGATCGAGGCGCGCACGTAGTGGGTTCCCGCCGTCGTCGGCGCCTCCGGAGCAAAAGGGCCGTCGGGCGAGTCGGCATACGAGTAGGTTGCCGTGGCCGTACCAAAGCCGGCGATGCAGCTGGGCAGCGCCTGGATGCCGCCATAGGTCCAGTCATCAATGGCGGCACTCACCGCATTGGACGCCTGGACGATGTGCCACGCCTTTGAGAGTCCGTCGGCGGCGAGGACGTAGCTGGACGCCTGCGCGCCCGAGAGCCCCGTCACGCTAGCCGTATACTCGCCGGCGTGCGTGGCGCTCGTGCCTTCCACGTCGCACGTGACGACGTCATCCCCAAACGCATTGATGACCTGCGCGCCCGCGTACGTGCGCACCGATCCCGTGTAGGTGAACTCGGTGACGTCCGACCACGCGAGCTCGACCGTGCGGCGC
>CAJOGH010000287.1:0-575 GCA_905233865.1 uncultured Atopobiaceae bacterium | reverse complement strand
AAGCCGATAAGAGCCAGCAGGGCTGCCTGGTCCATACGGTGTGTCGTCACGCGCCACATAGGCAAAGGAGAGGCCGGCCGTGCCCAGGCTCTCCTGGGTGTCGGAGCCCACCATGCCGGAGAGCTCGACGCCCGCATTGGTAGGCTCTTCTCCGTAGGAAGTGGAAGAAGGGAGCGCCTGGCACACAAGGGGCGCCTTGGAGATGACGATATCGACGTAGCCGGCCTTGTCGCCGTTATCGGGCTTGAAGCTCTCGGTCCCCTGGACGTAGTAGTAGGCGCGCGTCGTGCCCGCAATAGAGCGGGAGGGCGCCGTCTCCGAGCCGGTCGTGTAGTTGTCATCATTGAGCTGCGCGCTCGTGGACCACCAGACCTTGACGCTATCGGCGATAGCGGCCTCGGGCGCGAGCGAGACCGCGGCGGCGTGCGACACACCGTCATAGGTTCCGCTCCACCCCTGGGGGCTCACCACGAGCGTCGCCGCACTCACGCGATAGGAGCCCTGCACGACCGTGACCGTGTAGTTGTCGTTGGCTGTGTAGGCCATGACGATGGGATACGTGCCCACCACGCTCG
>CAJOGH010000286.1 GCA_905233865.1 uncultured Atopobiaceae bacterium | reverse complement strand
GCGCATCGCATCCGGATTGGCTGCCATGAGCGACAAGAGCTCGCACTCCGCCTGCAACTGCGTGCGCTCGTCGGAGGTGAGGGCCACCTGACCGTACCCCCCTCGCGACTCGACGGCGGAGGCAGCCTGAACGTACGGTGACCCATGCGCGTCGTCCTCATAGGCCTCGAGCGGCACATAGTCGTCTGGCACGTAGTATTCCGCGTCCGCGAATTCCCCCTCAGGACGCGAAGGACTTCTTCCCGCCCGAGATTCCGACGCGCCGGCCTGGGTATAGCCGCCCGCGGTGCCTCTGCCATCGTATCCACGCGCGCTGCCGCGACCGCCATACCCACCCGTGCGCTGGTCCGCCTCCTGGTCGCGCGGCACGGGCTTCGCACGTATGGCCTTCTTCACCTCTTCGGAAGAGACGCCGAGCCAGTCGCCCACGACCATGGCATACTCGTCAAGAAGCACCGAGTCGCGCAGGGGCGCAAGCACGCCCGCGACGTCGCTCAGTGCGGCCATGCGCACGCCTGCGGGAGCCGACGGCCCCACGTTTTGCAGGCGCTTGCGCAAGACGAAGTCCATGAGCGGCTCGGCGCCCTCAAGCACATCCTCAAGGTCCTTCGCACGATGCGAGCCGAGATACTCCGCGGGGTCTTGTCCGTCAGGCAGCACCACGCAGCGCAGGTCCGCCTCGGACTTGTCGATGAACTGGACCGCACGCTCGGCCGCCCTCTGGCCTGCCGCGTCACCGTCAAACATGCAGATGATCACCTTGGCGCCGAAACGCTCGAGCAGCTTGACGTGGTCAACGGCGATGGGAAAGCCCGCCTCATGCATGGCCATCACGTCCGTGTATCCCTCACACACGATCGCCTCGCCGCGTGCCGCGATATGCTCCTTGGCCTTGTCGAACGCGAAGAGGTGGCGACTCTTGTGGAAGACCGGCGTCTCCTTGGTGTTGAGGTACTTGGGCTTGGCATCGGTGAGCACGCGCCCGCCAAAGGCGATGGTGCGCCCCTGCTCGTCATGTATGGGAAACATCACCCTGTCGAAGAAGCGGTCGTCGGCATATCCTCGACGATACACCATAAGGTCGCAGGCCTCCATTTCCGCGCGGGTGAAGCCCTTGCCTTCCAGATGCCGCACGAGCATGGAATGGCCAGGCGCGTATCCGAGCTTCCAACGACGGCACACCGCCGAGCCAAACCCGCGACGCGCGAGGTAGTCCCTGCCCGCCTTTGGTCCTGCGCCCTTGCCGCGGTTCAGCATGGTGACGTAGAACGCCTCGGCTTCCGTGAGGCACTCTATGAGACGGTTTCGCTTGGGACCGCGCTTGCCGCCGCGCTCCTCCACGAGCTCTATGCCCGCGCGGTCGGCAAGGTAGCGCACCGCGTCCAAGAACTCGACGTTCTCGCGATGCATGACGTAGGAAAACACGTCTCCACCCAGACCGCAGCCGAAGCACTTCCAGAGCCCCGTCGTGGGATTCACGTTGAACGACGGAGTCTTCTCGTGATGGAACGGGCAACAACCCCACCACGCGGCACCGCGGCGGCGCAACTCCACCGTCTCCCCCACCAGCTGCAGGAAATCCGTCTCGTGCCGCACCTTCTCCTTGTCCTCGTCGGTGATCACGGCTACACCTCCAGAGCTTGACTGCCCAGATTGTGCCGCACCCACGATATGTTTGCAAGGACCTCCTTCTCCAGCTCGCGCAACGAGTCAAACTCCCTCGAGGCGCGAAGCCACTTCACGAAGAACACCGTCACCTCGGCACCGTAGAGGTCTCCGCTGAACCCTATGAGATTCGCCTCCAAGAACGCCGGACGCGCCTCAGCAAACGTGGGAGGGGCGCCGACGTTTGCCGCCGCCGGCCATGCGAGGTTTCCCTGTACCACGTAGCAGGCATACACGCCCTCTGCCGGCAGGCAGTCCATGGGCTCGCACTCCACGTTTGCCGTGGGAAAGCCAAACGAAGTACCCTCGCCTCGTCCGTGAAGCACCGTGCCCCGCACGAAATGCCAGTGTCCGAGCAGGTCATTTGCCTCCTCAAGACGCGAGGAGCGCAGAAGCTGACGGATGCGCGTCGAGGAGATGTGCTCTTCGCCGGCATCGAGAAGCTCATGGGCTGTGACGTCAAAGCCACGCTGCGCCCCGAGTGCCGCGAGCACGTCCACGTCACCTGCACCATGCCGCCCAAAGCGGAAGTTGCTCCCCACGTGCACGCACACCGCACGCAACGTCCGCAAGAGCACGTCGTCCACGAACGCCTGCGGCTCGAGCCTCGCGACGTCTGCGGTGAACGACACGACGACCACCGAGTCGACGCCGAGACGGAGCAGCGCGTCGCGCCTGTCGGCCATGCGCATGAGCCTCGTACCCATGCTGCTGGGGCCCACGACGTCGGCGGGA
>CAJOGH010000285.1:987-2601 GCA_905233865.1 uncultured Atopobiaceae bacterium | reverse complement strand
GTACGGTCTCGACACCGCCCACGTCTTTGCCGTGGGCGACTCTGCGGGCGCGCACCTGCTGGGCCTGTTCTCCAACCTGTGCACCAATCCCGCCTATGCGGACATGCTGCCCGTGAAGGCGCCTGCAGGCTTTGCCCCCAAAGCCATCGCGCTCAACTGCGGCCAGTACCACACCGAGCTGGATGATCCAGAGGAGCTGACGGCAAAGCTCATGGCGGAGTACCTGCCCGAGCATGGCACCGACGCGGAGCTCGACCTCATTGAGGTCGTGGGCCACGCCACCGAGGCCTTCCCGCCTGCGTACATCATGACCTGCGAGGCAGACTTCCTGCATGACCAGGCCGCGCCCCTCGCGAAGCGCCTGCGCGAGCTTGAGGTGTCCCACGAGCTGCACGTCTACTGCGGCGTGGCAGAGAAGCTGGGCCACGTGTTTCACCTCAACATGAAGAGCTCGGACGCCCGTCGCTGCAACGACGACGAGTGCTTCTTCTTCAGGCGCTTCTTCTAGCATCTGATGCAGGCCTGCGTGGACGAAAGGGACGTGGCAATGGCTTACGGATTTGCGAAGGACTTCATCTGGGGCGCCTCGACGGCTGCCAACCAGTACGAGGGGGGCTACGACGAGGGAGGCAAGGGCCTCTCCGTCCAGGACGTACTGGCCACCACTCCCGGCGGGCACCGCGCCGAGACCAAGGAGATAGAGCCTGGCCGCTACTACCCCAGCCATGTGGGGTCCGACGGATACCACCACATGGAGGAGGACGTCGAACTGTTGGCTGGCCTGGGCATCAACGGCTACCGCATGTCGCTCGCCTGGACGCGCATCTTTCCCAACGGTGACGATGCAGAGCCTAACGAGGAGGGGCTGGCCTTCTACGACCGCCTCTTTGACCTGCTGCTTGAGCGTGGAATCGAGCCCATTGTGACCATGAGCCACTACGAGCCGCCCCTCAAGCTGGCGTATGCGGGAGGCTGGTCCAACCCGCTCACCTCAGTGTGCTTCGTGCGCTACGCCGAGACCATCATGCGCCGTTACTTGGGCAAGGTTCGTCGTTGGATCACCTTCAACGAGATCAACTGCACGCAAGTGCCTTTTGGCATCATGACCGGTGCGGGCGTGCTCATGGGCATCTTCGACGAGGCCAACACCGAGCAGCTTCGCTATACCTGCCTGCACAACCAGTTTGTGGCCTCTGCGCGCGTGGTCGCCCTGGCTCATGAGATTGACTCAGAGCTCCAGGTGGGCTGCATGATTGCGAGCATGCACAACTATCCTCTGACCTGCAGCCCGACGGACGTGCGTGTGGCCCAGGCGCAGAACCAAATGACGTATCTCTTTGCAGGCGACGTCATGGTGCGCGGGGGTTACCCGGGCTACGCAAAGCGCTACTTTGCGGAGCATGGAATCGAGCTTGACGTGACGCCTGAGGACGAGGAGACGCTGGCGGCGGGTACTGTGGACTTCTACAGCTTCAGCTACTACCAGACCAACTGCGCCGGAATCGATCCCAACGCAGAGAAGACCGCGGGCAACCTCGTGTCAGGTATCAAGAACCCCTACCTTGCAGCGAGCGAGTACGGCTGGCAGATTGATCCCGTTGGCCTGCGCACCCT
>CAJOGH010000285.1:0-898 GCA_905233865.1 uncultured Atopobiaceae bacterium | reverse complement strand
ACGACGATTACCGCATCGACTACCTCTCGCGACACATCGATGCCCTGCGCGAGGCCGTGGTCGACGGCGTGAATGTGGTGGGCTATCTGCCGTGGAGCGCCTTTGATCTGGTGGCGCTTTCGACAGGATCCATGGCGAAGCGCTATGGCCTGGTGTACGTGGACCTGGATGACGAGGGCAACGGCACGCTGCAGCGTACGCCCAAGAAGAGCTATGGATGGTACCGAGACCTGATTTCCCGCGAGCGGAGCTAGGACCATCAGCAACACTGCGCGTGCGGTTTGGGGATAGCCCCTGGCCGCACGACAACAGAGCGACGAGATGGCCCGCGAGGCCATGACGAAAGGAGCATGACATGGGTTTTGACAAGGACTTTCTTTGGGGCGGCGCGACTGCGGCAAACCAGTACGAGGGTGGCGTCTTCGAGGGTGGAGCGGGCCTTTCCACGGCCGACGTCATGACCAACGGTGCGCACAGGGTGCCGCGTCAGGTTACGTACCGTATGCCCGACGGCAGCTGGGGCAAGGTACCCCTGTGCTTCGGCAGCCCCGTGAAGCATCTGCCCGAGGGCGCCGTGGCCTGCACCGTTGATGACCCGGACATCTACTATCCCACGCACATCGCGAGCGATTTCTACCACCACTACAAGGAGGACATCCGCCTCTGCGCCGAGGAGGGCTTCAACTGCCTGCGCTTCTCGCTCAAGTGGAGCCGCATCTTCCCGAACGGCGACGATCCCGAGCCGAATCAGGAGGGCATCGACTTCTATCGCGGCGTCTTCGAGGAGTGCCGCAAGTACGGCATCGAGCCGCTCGTGACGCTCGACCACTACGAGAACCCCCTGAGCCTCGCGAACCGCTTCAATGGGTTCGACAGCCGCTACCTCGTGGACTGCTTC
>CAJOGH010000284.1 GCA_905233865.1 uncultured Atopobiaceae bacterium | reverse complement strand
CTGCGCGTAGATGGCGGGGTTGAAGAAGCGCACGAGGTAGCCAAAGAGCACGCCGGCAAAGCGCAGGGGGTCGGCCAGGATGAGCGCGATCTGCTGCGGCGCGTTGACGCCACCGCCGCCGCGCGCGTCAGAGAACGACCGGCCCAGGCCCGTGACGGAGCCCGCCAGCTGGATCGTGATGACAGTCACGGCAACGAGCACGACCGCGACGGACGCCGCGATGAACACCTGACGCAGACGGTGCACCACGAACTTGCCGCGCGGGGCAAAGAAGAAGGCCAGGGCAAGCGGCATGTAGACCATCTTGGTGGCGGCGCCCAGCGCAAAGGGGATGAGGATGAGCGCCAGGGCGCGAACGTCGATGGCCCTCCCCTCAACCTGGAGGTCGCCGATGTAGCGACAGAAGGCAAAGGCGATGAGCGCCAGGGGGAACGCGTCGTAGGAGTAGTTGGTGGCAAGAAAGAGAGCCGAGGGGATGAGCCCGATGAGGCCCACGATAGCCTTGCCGCTCTTGAGGTGCCGGATGCCCAGGAAGAACGTGAGCACATAGACGATGAGGCTCACGACCTTGCCGGTGTAGAAGATGCCAGAGAAGTCGTCAAAGAAGATGCGGCCCAGCCACAGGCCAAAGGCATTGGGAGCGCGGCCGATGAGAGAGGGTGCCAGGGTGTCGCGCCCCGTGATGGTCTTGGTGTCCTTGACCGTCTTGATCTGACCGGTCGCGTCAAGCTGGTCAAAGCGGTCACGGATGCGCGCGATGGTGGCATCGTCGATCTTGAACGGGTTGGCTGACGGCGACCTCTCGATCTCCTTGATCTCCTTTTCCACCACGCTCGAGGGACTCGACGCGTCCACGTCCGCGGGCGTGTACTGCGCGTCCACCACATAGGACATGGCGACGGCCGCGTCATAGTGGATGGCGTCGTCCCAGCTCACATGCGTGGACGCGGGGACGGCAAAGACATAGATGATGCCAAAGGCAAGGGCGAGTATGAGGAAGCCCCACTCCAGCGACTCGCGGATCGTCTCCCAGTGCACGAACGCAAAGCCGCCGCCCACGACGGCAACCGCTGCCATGAGGGCGTAGCGCCAGCTCCAGTGCGGCAGTGCCGCGCCGATGGTGTTGAGGCCCACGAAGACGGCGATGCCTAGGCCAGCGCCGAGCGCGATCTCGGCCAGTGTGCGGATGCCGTTCTTGCCATGGTCGTCCACCAGGAAGTGTCCTATGTGCGCAAAGCTCCTGCCCAACTTGAACAGGAGGATCATCTCAGAGGCAAGGAGCACCAGGAGATAGATGAGGCCCGTGCGGTCCAGGCTCCACTGCGCGAGGTCGCCGGGGTCGGAGGCCGGCGCACCAAAGAGCGTGAGCCACTCAAGGACCAAGGCTATGGGCAGCGACGTGGCAACGGGAATGAACCACTTGATAACGTCAAGCGAGCTGCGGCGCGGCGCAGTGGGTCTCATGTGGCTCGTGGTTGCCACAGGCCTGATGTGCTTGGCGTTGCTCACTCGTATCCTTTAGGTTTCGTCACGAATAGTCACGTAGGCTCTAATTTTACCGCGATATGGGTTGCCCGCCTGCAATGCACCAATAATCACCAGTGTTGGCGTTGGGTGGTGGGGGTCCTATAACTAGTCTCAGACGACGAAATTTCGCCAAATCACAAACAAGTCTTTGACCTGCAGTTTGCCTCTAACACAGAAAGATTTTGGGCAAAAATGCCTCTAACACAGAAAGCGTCACTTTTGTCACCGTTTGTCAGCGGCTCATGGCATGGCGCGCACGAAGGTGCAAGTCGTACGACAGCCCGTAGGGTTCGCCCCTGCGCGCGTGCTACCCCAGGTAGCGTGGCTCGCCGTAGGCAAACTCCTGACCCCAGTCCAGATGGAAGAACATGGAGCCTGGCATGACGTTGACGCTGTAGTACGGGTCGCCGCTGGCAAGGTAGCTCCCCCAGCGCTCGCGGTACGACCCCACCTCGGCCATGAACTGTACGCGCGCGGCGTGGCTCTGCTTGCCCCCGCGCGACACGCTCTCGTAGTGGCGGAGCAGCGCCGTGGACTGCTGGACCACGTGCAGCCCCGCGTCGTGCGCCCTCATGCACAGGTCGATGTCGTTGTAGTCAATCGCGTGGCTCTTCTCGTCCATGCCACCAAGCTCCTCATAGGTGGCCTTGCGCATGAGCATGCACGCGCCCGTGACCGCGCACACGCGCCTCGTCACGGCGTTGTAGTCATAGTAGCCGGGGTCGGCGCCGTCCCACCACACCTGCGAGGGCACGGGGCCAAAGAAGCGGCCGACCAGGATGCCCGTGTGCTGGATCGTGTCGTCGGGGTAGAGCAGCTTGGCGCCCACAACGCCCACTTGCGGGCGCGTGGCCACGAGCATCATCTGGCTCAGCCAGTCGTCCACGAGCACCTCGGTGTCGTTGTTCAGCGCCAGCACATAGTCGCCACGCGCCTCACTCACGCCCAGGTTGACCGAGCGCGAGAAGTTAAAGGTCCCGTCCGACTCTTGCTCCACCACGCGCAAAAAGCCAAAGCGCTCGGCCATGGTCTTGTACGCCTTGAAGGTCGCCTCGTCCTCCGAGTTGTTCTCCACGACCACGACCTCGTAGTTGGGCCAGTCGGTGTGGTCGGCAATGGACTCCACACAGCGCTCCAGCAGGTCGATGGAGTCCTTGTTGGGGATGATGATGCTCACCAGCGGGTGCTCGTCAAAGTGCGGCTGCACGTCCACGTGGCCCGGCAGGCGGCCGCCCATCACGGCACGCGCGGGAATGTCGCAGCGGTCCAGGTGCTCCTGCACGCTGCGCACCTGCGCCTCCTGGGCATAGGGCTTCTGGTCCATGCCGCCCGCCGTTGAGCTCTCGCTGTGGCGCCAGT
>CAJOGH010000283.1 GCA_905233865.1 uncultured Atopobiaceae bacterium | reverse complement strand
AGCCAGGCCAGTCCCCAGCTCATCATCGACCTCGACCTCATCGGCACGAGCCACGCGCTCGACGCCTTTGGTCCCGTGATGGCTTGCGGTGGAGCGGGCCTCGTGGTGAGCAGCCAGGCCGGTTGGATGGGCCACTTCACGGAGGACGAGGAGGACGCGCTCGCCTCCACGCCCACCGACGAGCTGCGCGACCTGCCCATGCTGCAGCCCGACGTGGTCGACGGCTCCGGCAAGGCCTACATCGTGGCCAAGCGCGCCAACCACCTACGCGTGCGCACCGCCGCAGCGACTACCTGGGCCGCACGCCGCGCCCGCGTGAACACCATCTCCCCAGGCATCGTCATGACGCCTGTCGCCTACGACGAGTTCGACGCGCCGGGCCCTGCCAACGCGTGGCCAACCCCGACGAGATCGCTGCTGCAGCCGAGTTCATGCTGAGCGCCCCCTTCGTCACGGGCACGGACCTGCTCATCGATGGCGGGACCATCGCCGCGATGAAGAGCGGGGCTTATTAGGGCGTCATCGGGTGTCTGCGTCGGTGCGTTATAGGGAGCGCGGCGCGCGTGACACCTCTGATAAGAATCGCTTATAAGATTGTCAATAGAATGGAATTGATATAAGTGCATCTATCCTTATATGCTAGAGGAATGACAGGCTGACGAGAGAGGAGAAAACATGGAGTACACGAGGCTTGGCGACACCGGCCTCAACGTGAGCCGCATCTGCTTCGGCTGCATGTGGTTCGGGCGTCCCGGCAACGGCGGGATCGAAGTGCGCTTCGGCGAGGACCAGGCGCGCGAGGTCATCCGCTACGCGTGGGAGCAGGGCATCAACTTCTTCGACACGGCCAACTACTACAGCCTGGGCGCCTCCGAGGAGGTCCTGGGCAAGGTCATCGCCGAGATGGGCGTGCGCGACGACGCCGTCATCGCCACCAAGAGCTACTACCCCATGTACGAGGGCACCAACGCCAAGGGCGTCACGCGCAAGACCCTCTTCCGCGAGGTGGACGCGTCGCTCAGGCGCCTGGGCACTGACTACATCGACCTCTACGTGCCGCACCGCCTGGACCACGACACGCCCATGGAGGAGCAGATGGAGGCCCTCAACGACCTCGTGCGCTCCGGCAAGGTGCTCTACATCGGGGCGTCGGCCATGTACGCGTGGCAGTTCCTCAAGATGAACATGATCGCCGAGCGGCGCGGCTGGGCCAAGTTCGTCTCCATGCAGGACATGTACAACCTGGTGTACCGCGAAGAGGAGAAGGAGATGCACCCCATGCTGCTCGACCAGGGCGTCGCCTGCACGCCCTTCAGCTCGCTCGCGCACGGCGTGTTCGCCAGGCGCCCCGAGGACGAGCGCACCGACGGCGTGGCCAAGCTGCAGAGCGACTACGTGCTCTCCGCGGACGCCGAGATCATCCGCCGCGTGTGGGAGCTCGCCGAGCGCCACGGCGTCTCTACCAGCGTGGTCGCCCAGGCTTGGAACCTCGCCAAGCCCGTGGTGACGAGCCCGCTCATTGGCGCGAGCAAGACTGCCTACATCGACGACGCCGTCGCCGCACTCGACCTGCACCTCACGGCCGACGAGATGGCCTACCTCGAGGAGCCCTACGTGCCGCACGCGCAGTACGGGTTCAGATAGGATTTGTTTGGCTCGGCGTCCGGGCGTCCGGACGCCGTTCGAGAAAGGAGCGAACCATGGCCGAGAACATCCCCGTGCCGCAACTCACCACCGAGGCCGCGCGAGCGGCGCGGGAGGTCCTGCTCGAGCAGGAGCGTGCGTTGAGGTATCCCGAAAGCTTCGGCGCCAGCGAGGCGCTGGCGCTCGGGTGCGCCGCGATCGATCTTGTTCCTGAGTATGAGTCGGGCTACAGCGTCACCATCACGCGCGAGCGCGACGGCGTCCGCGTGTTCCAATGGGTCGCGGACGACAAGGACGAGCGCAACCTGCTCTTTGCCGAGGGCAAACGCCAGGCCGCGCTGGCGGCAGGGCACGCCAGCCCCTGGGCGCAGCTCGAGGCAGCCGTCGCCGGTGATTTGGAC
>CAJOGH010000282.1:1519-3276 GCA_905233865.1 uncultured Atopobiaceae bacterium | reverse complement strand
CCGCCGCAAGCACGGTCGACCCAAACCGCGACCACGACTTTGCGGTTGACCCCAACAACAAGACCGAGTGGCGCACGACCAGCGACGGAACCAACACCATCTGGCTCACCTTTGACGATGGCCCCTCCGAGCTCACGAGCCAGGTCCTGGACACGCTCGACCGCTACGGGGTCAAGGCTACGTTCTTCGTGACCAACATCTCGCCCGCCCACGCCAACATGATCGGCGAGGCCTACCGCCGCGGCCACACCATCGGCCTGCACACCTCGAGCCACGACTACGCCAAGGTCTACGCGAGCGTCGACGCCTTCTACGACGACCTTGACGCCATCGGCGAGACCGTGCGCGAGCAGATCGGCTACGTGCCCTGCTTCATCCGCTTCCCCGGCGGCTCGTCCAACGCCATCAGCGCGAACTACACCAAGGGCATCATGAGCACGCTCGTGGACGACGTGCAGGAGCGCGGCTACCAGTACTTTGACTGGAACGTGAGCTGCGGCGACGGTGCCGAGGGCCACGACGCCCAGGAGCTCGCGGACAACTCCTGCGACACCGAGGGCTACACCAACGTGATGCTGCTCATGCACGACTCGGCGCCCAAGCAGGCGACGGTCGACGCGCTGCCAAAGATCATCGAGCACTACCAAGCGCGCGGCTACACCTTCAAGGCGCTTGACCGCAACGGCTTTGCCAGCCACCACGGCGTGAACAACTAGGGAGGCCCCATGGACGACAAGAGCCACGAGGAAGAGCATCGCCCGACCAGGCCCGGCATGCTGCACCTCGTGTGGGAGCTGCTCAAAGCATCGGGGTTCGTGCCCACGCTCGTCGTGTTCCTCATTCTCTTTTTTGTGAGCTCGGTCATCGTGGACATCGCCGAGCCCGGCGTGCGGGGGCTGGGCGATGCCTGTTGGTTCATGTTCCAGGTGGTGACAACCGTCGGTCTGGGCGATCTGTCGTGCACGTCGGCCGCTGGGCGCGTGGCCACGGTCGTGCTGAGCGTCTACTCCGTGTTCTTCCTTGCCGTCGTCACCGGCATCCTGGTCAACTTTTGCAACGAGCGCCTCAAGATGCGCGCGAACGAGAGCCTCACGAGCTTCCTGTACCAGCTGGAGCACCTGGACGAGCTCACCAAGACCGAGCGCCGCGAGCTCGCAGAGAAGGTGCGGCGCTTTAGACAGGAGAGGCACGGGTAGCCATGGGAAGGACAAGGGGCAACGTGCAGCGCACACGAAGGGGACGCAAGCCCAAGCCGCGCGACGAGCGACCCGCCATACGTGACGTCGCGCGCTCGCGCCCCAGGGCCGGCGGTGCTGTGGCAACGGCAGGCGGCATGATCGTCATGGCCCTTGCTTGCGGCTTTGTCATTGGCATGGCCGTCTTTGGCGCAATGACGGCGTCGAGCTGGCTCACCGAGCTCATTTGGCACGGCTACCTGGAGGATGCGTCCTCAGTGTTGCCGGCGTTCCCGCTCGTCGTGTGCGGAGTCGGCGGCGCGGTCATTGGCATCTGGACCGCGTTGACCCACGACACCGTCCGCCCGCTCCATGAGGTGATGGCCACGTTCAAGAAGACGGGCTCCTACTCCGTGCGGCCGCTCCACAGCGTGGTGAGCTTTCTGCTGCCGCTCGTGGCAGGCGGGTCCATCGGCTTTGAGGCAGGTCTCACCGGGCTCATCGTGAGCGGCTGCTGCTGGATTCGCGACCAGCTCAAGGGCGCGGGCCTGCGCGTGGCAGGCCTTGCCGACGTGACGGTGG
>CAJOGH010000282.1:0-1476 GCA_905233865.1 uncultured Atopobiaceae bacterium | reverse complement strand
GTCCTCAGGCGCCGCCGCCGACGAACTCATGGAGGAGCCTGGACCCGACGGCGTCAACATGCGCCGCGGCGCCAAGGCGGTCCTCTACACCGCTGCGGCCTTTGGCGCGCTGGCGGGGGCACGAGTCCTGGGCTCACTGACAGGCGGTACGTCCGGCATGCCACGCATGGAGGCCATTGCCGCGCAAGGACCCGACCTCATGTGGGCCGTGGTCGCGCTCGCGGCCGCCTATGCACTCACCTGGGTCTACCACCTTGCGAACGCGGGGTTCTCACGACTGGCCAAAGCCATGGGCGACGCACCTGCCATGGTCGTGGCGCGACCAACCATTGCCGGCCTTGCGCTGGGCGCCGTGGCCATGACCTTGCCATACGTGCTCTTCCCCGGCGAGGAACAGGCTCACGTGCTCATGGCCAACTGGGGCGCATGGACGGCCGTGTCGCTCGTGGGCACCGGTGTCCTCAAGGCGGCCGCCACGCCGCTCTGCATCAACATGGGCTGGGTGGGCGGAAACTTCTTCCCCTGCATCTTTGCGGGCATGGCCACGGGCTACGGCCTGGCCGCGCTCACGGGCGCCGACCCCATGCTCATGGTTACCGTCTGCGTCGCCGCCTTCCTGGCGGGCGTGCTGCGCGCCCCGGTCATCACCGTGGCCATCCTGATTCTGGTCTTCCCCCTCGCAAGCGTTCCCTGGGTGGGCGTTGCGGCAGTTCTGGGCGCGGCCCTGCCCCTGCCCGCCGCGCTCGTAGCCAAGGAGTAGCCGCCAGAGGTTCTTATCGGCCAGGACGGGAGGCAAAGTCATACACTTATCCGAAAACCCGTTACAAAAGCCCAGTTGAGTCTAAGTTAGTACGAACCTTTATGCTTAAGTGTATGATTTTGACAAGAGCATAAGGGGGAGATGACCATGAACCTGTGTCTAGGGGGACCAACCGCGCTGTGCGCGCTGCGCATTTGCCGCACGCACGGCATCAGCCCGCGCGGCAAGACCGTCGTTCGGCCCGCCAGTCCCGCGCCTTACAAGTGCTGGACTAGGAGACGGCTGTGCGAGGGGCTCGCTCCCATCGAGGGCCTGGCGGGCGCCATTGGCGGCGAGCAGATTTGCGTGTGCGTGCCGTCCAAGGACCAGCGCGTGCAGTCGTCGTCCGTCAGAAACATCGTCTGTGCCCCGGCGTGGTACCGGAGCCCGTTTGTGCGCATTACCGACAGCCTTTCGTATGCGTCGCCGGGGCTGCTCCTCACGCAGGAGGCCGCTCGCCTGTCCCTCGTACAAACCGCGCTCATTGCGTACGAGCTTTGCGGGACCTACGCATATGACCCGTGCTCGGGCACGATGCTCTATGGCGTTGAGCCCGTGCGCACCGTAAGCGAGCTGCACGCCTTCCTCAGGGACATGCCAGGGCGAATCGGCCCGAGGCGCAAGCTCGAGCGCGCCCTCTACTATGTGCGCGACAACTCGCGGTCGCCCATGGAGTC
>CAJOGH010000281.1 GCA_905233865.1 uncultured Atopobiaceae bacterium | reverse complement strand
CGTGGCCACGGGCCAGAAGTGCGTCGTCTACGTCAACTCGCGCGCGCAGTCCATCAACCTCGCGCGCCTGCTGCGTCGCCGCATCCCCGACCTAGGACGCCGTATCTCGTTCTACAACGCCGGCCTTACGCGCTCCGAGCGCTCGGCCGTGGAGGAGGCCTTCCGCGAGGGAGAGCTCACCTGCATCATCTCCACGAGCGCCTTTGGCGAGGGCGTCAACCTCCCTGACATCCGCAACGTCGTCCTGTACCACCTGCCCTTTGGCTCGGTGGAGTTCAACCAGATGGCGGGCCGCGCTGGCCGCGACGGCGGCGACTCCAACGTGCATCTGCTCTTTGGGGCCGCGGACGCTCGCATCAACGAGCGCATCATGCGCTCGTCTGCACCTGACCGCGCCTCGCTTGTGACGCTCTACAAGACGCTCAAGCGCCTTGAGGCCGAGGCTGCCGCGCAGGATGACGACTCGTTCGCGCGCACCAATGGCGACATCGCCGAGCTCGCCCGTCAGATCGACCCGCGCACCACCCTCGACGAGCACGAGGTCTCTAGCGGCATCGGCATCTTCCGCGAGCTTGGATTCCTCACTACCTCAGGCTACTCCACGGCGCGCCGCATCCACATGGTCAGGTCGCCGCAACGTATGGAACTCGAGCGGTCAATCCGCTATCTTGAAGGCATGAGGTCCATCGAGGCGTTCGAGGACTTCCGCACATGGGCGCTGGGCGCCAGCGCGGAGGAGATGCTCGAGCGCATCAACCGGCCCATCATGCCTAACGTAGAGGAACTCTGACAGGAGGGGTCATGGCGACTGACGCGAACATGGTCGGCGACGACTCCCTCGGCGACCGACGCGAGGACATACCGCTAGCGGACAACTTTGCCAAGCTCGAGGACATCTGCTCACGCTACATGTCGCCCGAGCAACTGTCCAAGGTGACGCAGGCCTACGAGTTTGCCGCCCGTTGCCATGCCGACCAACGCAGGCGCTCGGGCGAGCCCTACATCAACCATCCCGTCGAGGTTGCCATCATCCTGGCCGACAACCTCAAGATGGACGAGGACGTCGTCTGCGCGGCGCTGCTTCATGACACCGTGGAGGACACCCCCGTCACGCTCTCCGACATTACGCTCCTGTTTGGCGAGACGGTGGCCGAGCTCGTTGACGGCGTGACCAAGCTGACCGCCATCACCACTGACACGCGCGACGAGAAGCAGGCGCTCAACCTGCGCAAGATGTTTCTGGCCATGTCCAAGGACATTCGCGTGGTCATCATCAAGCTGGCCGACCGCCTGCACAACATGCGTACCCTGGCTGCGCTCCCGCCCGAGAAGCGCCGGTTCAAGGCGCGCGAGACCATGGACGTCTACGCGCCGCTCGCCGACCGCCTGGGCATCTCGTCCATCAAGTGGGAGCTCGAGGACCTGGCCTTCTTCTATCTCCAGCCCGAGGACTACGAGCGCGTCGCGCGCCTGGTACAGGACTCGCGCGAGCAGCGTGAGACGGACATGGCCACGGCCATCAGCCTGCTCGACGACGACCTCAAGCGCGCCAACCTCTCCGACTACCAGATCACCGGCAGGCCCAAGCACCTGTGGTCGATCTTCCAGAAGATGGTACGCAAGGGCAAGGAGTTCAGCGACATCTACGACCTCATTGCCATTCGCATCATCATGCGGACCGTGAGCGACTGCTACTCCGCTCTGGGTTCGGTCCATTCCCTGTGGCACCCGCTGCCCGGCCGCTTCAAGGACTACATCGCCACGCCCAAGCCCAACGGCTATCGCTCGCTTCACACCACCGTCGTGGGTCCCGTCCGGTCGAGATTCAGATCAGAACCTACGACATGCACGAGCAGGCCGAGTACGGCATCGCCGCGCACTGGCTCTACAAGCGCTCGGGCAACTCCGAGGGTCGCATGAGCGCGGGCGACGTGTCCGTGGACGACCAGATCTCCTGGATTCGCCGCAGCCTGGACTGGGCCACCGAGGGCGAGATGGGCGACGCCCACGAGTACCTTGAGAACCTCCGCGTCGACCTCTTTGAGGACGAGATCTTCGTCTTCACGCCCAAGGGCGAGGTCATGAGCCTGAGGTCGGGTTCTACGCCGCTCGACTTTGCCTACGCCGTCCACACCGAGGTGGGCAACCACTGCGTGGGCGCCAAGGTCAATGGCTCGGTGGTGCCACTCACCAGCGAGCTGGAGATGGGCGACCGCGTGGAGATCCTCACGAACAAGGCCGCCAAGCCCTCACGTGACTGGATGAACATCGTCCGCACGCCGTCGGCACGTGCCAAGATTCGCAAGTACTTTACCGTCATGAGCAAGTCCGATGACGCGGAGCAGGGACGTGCCACGCTCGGGCGCGAGCTACGCAAGCGTGGCTACGGCATCTCCACCGTGCGCACGGGCAAGGCCATCGCACGCCTGTGCGAGTCGGGAGAGTACCGCACTCCCGACGACCTCTTTGCCGCCGTCCATACCGGACGCGTGAGCGTCCAGCAGGTGGCCAACCGCGTCCAGGCAATCCTGGAGGAGGGCACGCCCGCGGCCGAGGCCGCCGAGGCCGAGGCGCACCGTCAGGAAGAGGAGCGCGTCCAGGCCATCCTTGAGGACAAGCCTATTAAGCCCGTGCACGTGAGCAGGCAGCGCAGCCATGAGCAGCGCAAGAAGCGCAACAACTGCGGCGTGGTGGTCAAGGGTCGTCCCGAGATCCTCGTGCACCTGGCGCACTGCTGCAACCCCGTGGCAGGCGATGACATCGTCGGCTTTGTCACGCGCGGCCGCGGCGTGAGCGTGCACCGCTCCAACTGCCCCAACGTCCAGTCCCTCATGAACGACCAGGACCGCATGATCCTCGGCAACACCGATATCACCGTGATGACAGCCTTTGTCGTGTGCCTCACCATGGCCGTGACCGTGCTGGTGGCGAAGGTCGTGGGCTGCACGCTGCCGCT
>CAJOGH010000280.1 GCA_905233865.1 uncultured Atopobiaceae bacterium | reverse complement strand
GCCGGCCTCGAGCATGGAGATGAAGTCGGCGGAGCCGGCGAGCTCGAGGTCGAGGTCGGAGTTGTCGCGCTCCTCGTAGGTGGGGTTGACGATGAGCTCGTGGGTGTCGATGTCGCGGGCGATGCGCACGCAGGCGAGCGGGCCCTCAAAGGGAACGCCGCCCACGGTGAGCGCCGCGGAGGCCGCCATGATTTTGACTACACCCAGGCCGCCGAGTACCTGAGCTACGCGACCATTGCCAAGATCGGGCTTGCGGGCCTCGCCGGTTACGTGTTCCTGCGTCGCCGCTATGGGGCGGGTAGCGTGAGCGTGGCCTTCTCGGAGGGACGGGCCTCACGCTTGAGGTAGCCGCCGGGGATGCGACCCACGGCGTACATCTTCTCGTTGAAGTCGACCGTCAGGGGGAAGAAGTCGTAGTCCTTGCGCTCCTTGGAGACCACGGCCGTCAGAAGGACGGTGGACTCGCCGCACTTGACGAGACAGGCGCCGGTGGCCTGCTTGGCCAGCTCGCCGGACTCGAGGACGTAGTGCTTTCCGTAGAGGTCGAACTCGTGTGTGACTTTGCTCATAATGCTTTCCTTACCTCCACCGGCCCCATTGCCGGCGGGACGAATGTGGCGCGTCTGCGCCTGCGCGTGACCTTGGCGCGCGCTAATAGAAAAAGGGGGCGCGGCGCGCCCCCGAAGGTCCTAGCTAATTTACTGGACGTTGTCGCGGATGCCGAGGCTCTTGATGAGCGAACGGTAGGCCTCGATGTCGTTACGCTTGATGTAGGACAGGAGGCGGCGACGCTTACCGACGAGCATGAGGAGGCCACGACGGGTGTGGAAGTCCTTGGGGTGGGCCTTCATGTGCTCGGTGAGCTCACGGATGCGGGCGGAGAGGATCGCGACCTGGACGGCGGGGCTGCCGGAGTCGTGCTCGTTCTTGCCGTACTCCTTGATGAGCTCGGCCTTCTGCTCCTTGCTGATGGTCATCTCAAAACACCTTTCTACATAGATTCGCCCCGAGCCGAGGGTGTGTCAGGCTAAGGCACACTCCAGGTACGGGGTACTGACTGGGAAAGGATAGCACACGCAGCGGCTCTCCACAAAGCGAACAAGGCTCAAAAGAGCTTGAAGTCGCACGCAAGACACCGCCCCGACCAGGCTCTTATCAACCTTTTAAGAGACAAGTGCTCTGTCCATTTGTCTCATACGGCGCGGTTGTCATGAGACCGCGGGGCACATCGGTCAGAACCCGCTCGCCGACTCCATCTCGGGCATCGTATCGTAGAGCGCCCGAACGAGGCCGCGCAGCTTCCACTCGTCAGAATCACAGTTGGCCGTCGTGAGCACGGCCACCACGAACGGGTGCCCGTCCCGCCAGACGATGCCGCAGTCGTTGTAGGCCGTCATTCCTCCCGGCGGGTACCAACCGGGCTTGGAGTAGACGCTCGTGGTCCCACCAAGCTCATAGCTGATGGCCGAGAAGAACCCGTGGTCGAGAATCGAACGCGCATAGTCCGCATACGGGGCATCCGACAGAAGGAAGGTGGCGTTGGCACCCCAAATCCTGGCCATGTCAAACGCGCAGGTCCACGGGTAGCGCACCTCGCCGTAGCCAGACACACCGCGACAGGAGAGGAAGGCTGTGAACCGTCCAGTACCAAAGCGGTCCCACAGCCACCCGTAGGTGTCATTATTGGACCACACGGCCGTCTCGTCCATCTGCCAACCTATCTCGTCGAGAGACGTCGTTCCCGCCGCAAGCTCATCGCAGCAGATATAGGTCACATAGGCACCCTTGAGGCAGCTCGCCGCGTAGTTGGCACGGTAGGCGTCACTCGCAAGACCAGCGCCCGTAGCGAGGTCGAGCACGACAAAGCTGGCATCTTGGCCGTCATCCCAGAACGTGTGAAGGGCAGACGAGATGAACTCGTACCTGTCGCCAGAGAGTGACCACGAGGGTCCGAAGCTCTCAATGACTCCCCCAGGGACGCCGCCGAGCATCCGGTTCAGGTTGGACAG
>CAJOGH010000279.1 GCA_905233865.1 uncultured Atopobiaceae bacterium | reverse complement strand
TGACCCATTTCACGGCGGCCGCTTCGAGTTGTTCGAAACGCAGGCCGGGGCGCAGGCGGTCGGGCACCCAGGTGACGACATAGGGCGTGGTCAAGCCGAGCACGGCGATTTTGAAGCCCTCGCGTTCCAGGACGACGGCACGGCCACCTTGTACCTTAGCGGTGTGAGCGGAACGGCAAAGTCGCTCTCATTTGTTGCCGACTACGAACTCGTCCAGACCACGTACGTTGTCGAGCACTGGAAGCAGGTCGTCAATGCTGATGGCTCGCTGGACTACGCGCGTGCCAATGCCGACGTTATTGACTGCGAGGCGGGCACGACGGTGAGCTACGAGCTTAGGTCCTACGAGCACCTCCACTTTGGTAGCGTCTCCGTCCTGGAGTCCACGCCGGATGGCGAACAGCCGGCCGAGGCCCCCGTGGCGCGGCCTGCGGGCACCACTATCGTGCGCGTCAAGTATGACCTCGACAGCTTCACGGCTGGCTGGTATGACGAGGACGGCGCTACGCTCATCGCCACGGGCACTGCCTACTATGGCTACGCACCCGTGTTCCCCGGCGAGCACGAGCCCACAAAGGCCGCCGACGCCCAACACACCTATGCGTTTGCCGGCTGGACCGACGCCAGCGGCAACCAGATCTCTGGCACAGACTCCACGCAGGCGCTCAAGGCGACGGGCGACATCAAGCTCTCGGCTGTGTACGAGCCCGCGCCGCGCGAGTACGCGGTGACGGTCGACGCAAACGGCGGCCAGCTCTCTGGCGACCAGATGACCAAGGCCGCATACGGCGTTGCCGCGACCGTCTCCTCGTCCGACCCCGTGCCGCCCGCCGGCGCCTCCTGGAGCTTCGAGGGCTGGGCCGCCGTCAAGGCCGACGCGACGGCGACGGGTGAGCCCGGCGTCGTGACTTGCGGCGAGGATGGCGTGTGGACCTACGCGGGCGGCACCTGCGACGTCACGCTCTACGCACGCTGGTCCGTCGCGGTCCCTGACGGCGACGAGGCCTCCTACACGGGCAACGAGGTGGCGGCCGTGGCCAAGGCCCCAGGCTACGAGGTGACAGCCATATCGGCCACAGATCCGGCCGATGCCGAGGGCGCTGTCGCACGCGATGGCTCCGCGTGGGCCGTCCATGCGGGCAGCTATCGCGTGTCTGCCAGGATTGCGGCTTCGGACTTTGCCAACGCGGCGAGCGTCACATGGGCCGACGGCACGACCGGCTCGCGCACGGTCGATGCGACCGTTGCCAAGGCAACCAACTCTTGGGTCACCCAGCCCTCGATCGAGGGCATCGTGTACGGGGAGACGCTTGCGCCCGCCGGCCAGGCCGCATTCCAGACCGAGGCCGGTCCGACCTTCTCCTACTCACGCTCCGCGGACGGCCCGTTCGTTACCGCGCGTCCGGCGGCGGTCGGCGACTACTTCATGAGGGCGAGCGTGCCCGAGTCCGATGACTGGCTCGCCATCACCTCCGAGCCCGTGCCCTTTGGCATCGGCGCCGCAAGCCTGGCGGACTACACGCTCGAATGCCCGAGCGTCACCTACACCTCGCTCACGCAGACGCCCGACTGCACCCTCATGCGGACCGGCGGCACCCTGACGCTCGTCCAGGGCACTGACTACTCGGTCAGCTACTTTGCCGATGCCCAGTGCACCCAGCCCATCTCTTCCAACGCTCTTGTGGACGCGGGTACTTACTGGGTGCGCGCGGACGGACTTGGCAACTACGCTGGCTCCAGCTCCGCGCCCGTCCCCTACGAGATCCTTGTGGTGGATGGGTCGGGCATCGCAATCGCGGCGCGCGCCTACGACGGCACGACCGCTTGCGCCAATGGTCTTATCGACGGCTCCGCTGCGACGGTCTCAGGCGCTGTCGGCGGCCAGGCTCCCACGCTCGACTTTGCGGCGGCAACGGGAACGTACGCCTCCAAGGATGCGGGCACGGGCATCGACGTCGCAATCCGCGGCGTGCGTCTTGCCAATGACGCAGCCGCGGCCAACGTCAACCGCAACTACGTGATCGCGGCTGACGACGACGGCATCCAGGCGCATGCCACGGGCGCCATCGAGGCCGCCACGCTTGAGGTCACGGGGCTGTCGGCGCAGACCCGGGCCTACGACGGGACGACGGCCGTTGCCGTGAGCGGCACCCCGCAGCTCGTGGGTGCCGTGGCAGGCGAGACGCCCACGCTGGCGGCAGCCACGCTCACGGCCGAGGTCGCCGAGCCTGGCGTCGGTGAGGCCAAGTCTGCGCGCGTGGTTGGCCTGGCGCTTGACGCCACCAACCCCGTGAAC
>CAJOGH010000278.1 GCA_905233865.1 uncultured Atopobiaceae bacterium | reverse complement strand
CCCACATGATCTTGGCCGCATCCATGGCGGAGCCCGGTGACGTTGTGCTCTTGTCGCCCGCATGCTCGTCCTTTGACGAGTTCTCGGGCTTTGAGGAGCGCGGTCGCACCTTCAAGGCCCTTGTGGCCCGCATGGCCGAGGGCAAGTCGGAGTAGCGGATGTCGGTTAGCAGTACACGTGACGGCCGTCGTGCGGCCGAGGGCTCGGGGCGCGGCGGGCGCATCGAGCAGATGGACCGTACCATCCTGGGCGTTCCCGCGCGCTTTATGGGGCCACGTATCGCCTACTGCGTGATCGTGCTTGGCCTGGCCGCGTTTGGCCTGCTCATGATCTATTCCGCGTCCTATCCCACGGCACAGGCCGAGACGGGCTCGGGCTGGTCCTACCTCGTCCGTCAGCTGGTCTACGTGCTCGTGGGGCTTGCCTTTGCGGCCCTCATAGTCAGGTTCAGGCTCTCGCGCCCGCCCACGGCGCTGCTCGTGGGTACGTGGGCCGTCGTGCTGGCCCTGCTGTTGCTCACGCGCTTTGCGGGCTCGGCGGCCTATGGCGCCCAGCGTTGGATCGACCTGGGCTTCGTGACCCTGCAGCCCTCGGAGTTCGTCAAGCCCCTCATCGTGCTCACAGGCGCGAACATCGCCAACGCGTACTTTGAGGAGCGAACTATCAACCGACAGGCCGCGGTGATCCTGCTTGGCCTGGGCGTCGTTCTCCCGCTAGCGCTGGTGGTCATCCAGCCCGACAATGGCACGACGATCATCTGCATCGCCACGCTCATCGTGATGGCCTACTTTGCGGGCGTCCCAGGCAAGCCGCTGCTCTTGACCATAGGCGGCCTGGTCCTCCTCTTTGCCATCGTGGCCATTGCCACGCCCTATGTGCGCACGCGCCTTGCCGCCCTCTTTAACCCCTGGGCCATCGAGGACGAGGGTGGCTACCAGCTCATTCAGGGCTTCTTTGCGTTCTCGTCGGGCGGCATCTTTGGTCGCGGCCTGGGGCTGGGACACCAGAAGTACGGGTATTTGCCCATGGCGCACAACGACTTCATCTTCTCCGTCATCGGCGAGGAGCTCGGCCTTGTGGGCACCGTCGGTGTGCTCGCTGCCTTCATGGCGCTGACCTACTTTGGCTTCAAGATCGCGCGTCATGCCCGCGACTTGCAGGGTACGCTTGTCGCAGCGGGGTGCAGCACCCTTCTTATCGTGCAGTTCTTCCTCAACGTCTTTGGCGTCATGGGCGTCATCCCACTCTCTGGCAAGCCCATCCCGTTCTTGTCCTACGGCGGCTCGTCGGCCATCGCCTCGCTCATGCTCGCGGCCCTCGTGGTGTCCGTGAGCTGCGACTCCGAGCTTCCCCAGACCGTCCATGACCGAGCGCGCAGCTCTATGACGCTCGTCGACCACTCTGTCCCCTCCACGCGTGGCGCGGGCTTCTCGCTCGTGGGTGACAACGGCAGCTCGTCGCGCTCATCGCGCACCTCACCGAAACGAAGGCAGCTGACGGATGGCCCGAGCGGCAGGCGTGAGAGAATCGACCTTGGGCCGAGCGCGGCCGACCGCCTCAGGGGCGGCTCGGGTGACACTCGCAGACGATAAGGAGCAACTATGCACAAGAGTCTAGAGGTCGCGATTGCCGCAGGCGGGACCGCGGGCCACATCAACCCCGCCCTCGCCTTGGCCGAGGAGCTCGAGCGCCGCGGCCACCATGTCACCTTCTACGGTCAGAGCACACGTCTGGAGGCCAAGCTCGTCCCCGCGGCCGGCTTTGACCTTTGACCGCTCGCGCCCCTGGACCGCGGTGACGGCCGTCGTGCGCATGCGTGCCGCGCGACGGGTACTTGGCCGGCGCTTTGACCAGGTCGGCAAGCCCGACGTGGCCATTGGCTTTGGCGCCTACGTCGAGCTGCCGCTCATGCAGTGGTGCCGCGATGCCGTCGTGCCCTACGTCCTCCACGAGCAGAACTCCGTGCCGGGCCTTGCCAACAAGATGGCCTCTGCGCACGCCAACACCCTGTGCCTGGCGTTCCCTGCGGCCAAGTCCGCCTTCGAGGGCTCCGTGGGCACCTCCACCAAGGTCTGCGTGACGGGCAACCCCGTGCGTGAGAGCGTGCGGAGCGCCTCTCGTGAGGCGTCCCGCGCAGCCATGGGCTTGGACGACAAGAGCATCGCGCTGCTGGTCTTTGGCGGATCCCTGGGCGCCCGCCACCTCAACGACGCCGTCTGCGACCTGCGCGACCGCCTTCTTGAAATCGAGGGTCTGCACGTCATCCACTCGACCGGCGCCGAGGACTTCGAGCGCGTGAGCGAGCGGCTGGCGCTTGACGAGGAGCAGGCCGCCCGCTGGGACGTGCGCGCCTACATCGACGACATGGGCGCCTGCCTGGCCGCAGCCGACCTCGTCCTTTCGCGCTCGGGCGCCTCGAGCTGTGCCGAGATTGCCGCGTGCGGCGTGCCGAGTGTCCTCGTGCCGTACCCGCACGCCACCGCCGACCACCAGACCACCAACGCCCACCTGCTCGTTGACGCAGGGGCAGCCGAGTTGTTTGCAGACGACGAGCTGGATGGCGAGGCCTTCGGCTCTGAGCTCTTGTCGCTCGTAAGGGACGAAGGCCGCAGGGACAAGATGCGCGCGTGCGCCGAGAGCCTCGCACAGGGCGAGGCCGCGGCACGGCTCGCAGATGAGGTGGAGATGGCCGCGCGCGGGGCCTGACGGGCTCGCGTGGCGCTAGAGTGTGTAGGGAGAGGGAGATATGCCATGAGTGAGTTTTCTGACATCGAGAGCTTTTCCGCAGCGCACTTCGTGGGCATCGGCGGCGCCGGCATGAGCGGCATCGCCCTCGTCCTGCACGAGCGCGGCGTTCGTGTGACCGGTTCTGACCTCAAGGCCTCGCACTACGTGGCCGAGCTGGGGGCAGGCGGCATCGACGTGCACATCGGTCATGACGCGGCGACGATCGACGAGGTCAAGCCTGACGTCATCGTCATCTCGTCTGCCATCCCCGAGACCAACCCCGAGGTCATTCGCGCCCGTGAGCTGGGCATTCCCGTGTGGCCGCGCGCCAAGATGCTCTCGTGGCTCTCGCGCAGCAGCTCGCGCACGGTGGCCGTCGCCGGCACGCACGGCAAGACCACGACCTCGTCGATGGTCGCCACGATGCTCGACCGCATGGGCCTCGACCCGTCGTTCCTCATTGGCGGCATCGTCGAGGGCTATGACACCAACGGCCGCAACGGCTCCGGCGAGCACTTCGTGTGCGAGGCCGATGAGTCCGACGGCTCCTTCCTCTTTCTTGACCCGCATATGGTGGTCGTCACCAACGTCGAGGCCGACCACCTGGACCACTACGGCACCCTTGAGAACATCCAGGACACCTTCGTCAAGTTCATGTCTCTGGTGGACGAGGACGGCTGCGCGGTGGTGTGCGGCGAGGATCCCACCCTGCCCCAGCTTGCCGCCAGGAGCGGCCGCCGCTTTGTGACCTATGGCTTTGGCGAGGACTGCGACTACACCTGCGCCATGGCGCCCGCTGCGGGCGGTCTTGCCACGGCCTTCACGGTTAGCTGTCCCGATGGCCGCACGGTCGAGGT
>CAJOGH010000277.1 GCA_905233865.1 uncultured Atopobiaceae bacterium | reverse complement strand
CGTGGCAAACATGACCGGCGCCTGGCTCGACATCTGGGCCGGCCAGAACGGAGGCACCGCCACTGGCACTTCGCCCGAGATCGCCCACGCCTCCGGCACTTACAGCGCCGAGGACATGCGCTGGAACGAGCCCCGCAGCATCGACCTTGAGGGCAGGCACATCTCCAACGAGGACGTGTACTGCTACCCCGCGGCCGTGCCCCAGGGCGCGGCAAAGACCAACGTCGAGGCCTACAACGACCGCTGCGTCGGCATCCACAACCTGCTCATCCCCGACGACTGGATTCCCCAGATCGCCATGGAGTGGTGGGGCTTTGAACGCTGGGGCACCGACCACGACGTCACGAGTCCCGACCACGCCGCCGAGCCCGACCGCGACGCGCCGTTTTTGCCCGCGCGCGAGCAGGCCCTCAAGTCCATGCTTGCGCGCCTCAAGGCGATAAGCCCCAACTCCGCCTTCACCTCGCCGTGGTTCAAGCAGTACTACTTCAGCCTCTGGTACAGAAAGGCCAAGGAGGACACCGGAGGCCAGGGCAATAAGTTCGTGAGCCAGGGCAAGGCGCTCACCAGCCAACAGGGCCGCTACTTTGACGAGTTCGGACAGTTCGTGACCGACGCCGCGGGCGCCAACACGCGCGCGGACTTCGTGGGCAACCACCAGGACGCGTTCGTCTACCTGTCGCGTACCCTGTTCAGCATCCCCTCCAACCAGTACTCAAAGCTGGGCGGCGCCTTTAACACCCAGCTCACCAATGCCCTGCGCGCAAAGCTCAACCTGCCCAACCTCAACCTCAAGAGCCCGGGAGCGGACGCGCTCAGGTTGCTGGCACTTGTTACCGATAACACGAGTGACCTCGCGGACGTCCTCAACACCACACTCAAGGGAACCTGCACCGAGGTCGGCGTCACCTACGACGAGGCCAAGATGGCCATTACCGCCACCTCGCTGGCAGCCCTCGTCAAGGGTGTCGTTAAGAAGGACGCCACAAGCTTCTACCACCTGATGACCGTCGCGCAGGGGCTCAACGGTGTTATCCAGGCGCACCTGCCCGAGTCCTACCTCGCCTGGTTCGAGGGCTGCGAGCGCAAGAGCGTTGACCCCACGAAGATCAACCGCGCGCTCATCACGTTCTACGGCAACTACACCGGCTCCTACAGCGAGGCGCAGTCCGAGCGCATCTTTGAGCAGGAGATCTTCCAGGGTGACACCCTCTTTATCACCGACGAGGACGCGCCCGAGATAGGCGGCGTGACGGTTGACGACGGCACGCTCCACTACCCGACGCCTGAGCGTGAGGGCTACACCTTCGCTGGCTGGGAGTCCAAGCCTGTGGGCCTGCTGGCCGACCAGTCCTACGCCGACACGGACCTCATTAGCTACTACGACTTCCCCGAGGACGCGGCCGCCTCGGGCACCGTCTCGCTCTTTGCCGTGTGGGAGCCTAACGACGACGTCACGGGCATGGTCAGCGTGATGAGCACCCAGGAGAAGATCGAGCAGATGATCGTCCCCGCCATGCGCACCTGGGATGGCACCGACCTCACCACGCTCGAGGGCCACGACGAGCTCGCGGACGCGCTCCAGGACCACAACTACGGCGGCGTGCTCCTGTACGCGCAGAACGTCAAGGACGTGGAACAGACCGCGACCCTCGTGGACCAGCTCAACAGGAACAACGCAAGAAACTCGTTTATCCCCTACCTCATGTGCGTCGACGGCGAGGGCGGCCTGGTGCAGCGCCTTAACATGGGCACGCGCATGAACGGATCCATGGCCATTGGCGCCACGCGCAACGCCAGTGACAGCTCACTGACAACGGGCCGCATCATTGGCAAGGAGCTCGCGGCCTGCGGCTTTAACGTGGACTTCGCGCCCGACGCGGACGTGAACTCCAACCCCGCCAACCCGGTGGTCATCGGCACGCGCTCGTTTGCCGACGACGCCGCGACCGTCGCGACGCTGGGCCCCCGCTTTGCCACGGGCCTCGCCGAGTCCAAGGTCGTCGCAACCTACAAGCACTTCCCCGGCCACGGCGACACCTCCGTCGACACCCACTCCGACGAGACCTCGGTCATGAAGACCTACGACCAGCTCAACCAGACCGAGTTCGTGCCCTTCCGCCAGGCGGTCCAGGCCGGTGCCGACATGATCATGACGGCCCATGTGAGCCTGCCCAAGGCCGACGACGCCCACGAGCTCGGCGACGGCACCACGGGCTACTACCCCGCGACCATGTCGCCGCGCGTGCTGTCCGGCTACCTCCGCGAGGGCATGGGCTACAAGGGCGTCATCGTCACCGACGCCATGGAGATGGATGCCCTCTACAAGCGTCAGCTCGTCCCTGGCGACAACGTCAACCGCTCCGTCGAATACTGCGCCAACCTGGGAGCCAAGGTCATCGAGGCCGGCGGCGACATCCTCCTGCTCCCCGCCGACATGAAGAACGAGGCGGCCCTCACCTTCATGGACGACTACGTCGACGCCCTCGTCAGCCGCGTCAACGACTCGGGTGTCCTCACCTCTCAGGTCGACGCCGCAGTCACGCGCATC
>CAJOGH010000276.1:2488-4007 GCA_905233865.1 uncultured Atopobiaceae bacterium | reverse complement strand
TCGACATCCGATCCGCCGCAGGGATTGCGCCTGAATGTATGCTCCGCCCGGCGTTTGCCTCATCACCGCGTACCGTCGCAGCCTTTCCATACGCTCATACACATAAGCCCCGCAATCCCTCGCCTTTTGCTAAACTTAAAGCAACTGTAAACGCGGCTAGCTTGCGTTGACTGGGGGAGGGGCTCATGAACATCAAGGGACTGCGCCGGTCGGCGGTCGTGCTCGTCGTCCTTGCGGCGCTTGCAGTGCTGGCGGTTCCTGCCGCCGCGAGCATCATCCGCGTGACGACCGGCGAGAACGCTGTGCACTACCAGACCTGGGAGTTCTACAACGGCGACACGCTCCACTTTGCCGTGAGCGTCAAGAGCTCCGACTACGCGCCCGAGACCGCGAGCGAGCAGGCCGCGGCGTTCCTCCAGGGTGTGGGCGCGCCGGCTGGGCCTGACGCGGGCGAGGCGCAGGAGTTCACGGGCTGGTACCTCCACAACGCGGACGGCTCCTATGGCGACGGCTGGGCCGGCTACCCTGACGCCGTGGCCTTTGACGGCTCGGTCACGAAGGTCTATGCCAAGTTCCGCGACCTCAAGCACTACGTGAGCTACCACAGCGCGGTCGACTCGGATGCCGACGGCTCCTTCGACACCTACCCGACCATCCATGTGGTCGAGGTCAACGCTGGCGAGGAGCTGGCTGTGCATGCGGGCACACCGCTGTTCGTGACGCCCGCCGGCACCGCCAACGTCGGCTGGAGCCCGCGCAAGGATGCCATCTCCACCGACGCCGACGTGTACGGTTACGGCGAGGAGTCGCAGCTCACGGTCAACGAGGATATGGACCTCTATCCCGTCATCGAGGGCGGCTATTGGGTCTCGTTCGACTCCGCGGGTGGCACAGGTGTGGACCGCCAGTTCGTGAGCGAGGGCAAGACCGTCGCGCGTCCCGCCGACCCCACGCGCAAGGGCTACTCCTTCACGGGCTGGGTGGACGGCGAGGGTGCGCCGTTCGACTTTGCCACGCCCGTCACGGCCGCCATGACGCTCACAGCAACGTGGGAGGAGGCCCAGACCACCTACCGCCTGCGCTTCTACCTGCAGGGCGCCGAGCCCAAGGCCACGGTGGAGGAGGACTACGCCTACGACCCCAACTACTACTACGAGGTTCCTGCAACGACGGGCGACGTGATCTCACTGAGCCCGAACGACCCCAACATAAGTGCGGCTATTAGCGCGAAGTATTCGGAGAATGGCGGTGTTATTCCCGACTATTACGCCAACTCAAACCTTCTTAACGCAGAAAACGCGAAGAACATTACCGTGGCCTCGGACGGCTCGACAGTGTTCACGGTGTATCTTGACCGCATCTGGTATTACCTCAAGACAGGGGGCAAAGGCGGAAACAAAAGCTATGCCTGGCGCTGGGGTCAGAGACTGTATGACTACTATCAGAACAAGTACCTAAGCGCACGCGCAGATGACATGCGGATCATGCTTCAATATGCTGGAAAAACCGCTCAATACGT
>CAJOGH010000276.1:1979-2468 GCA_905233865.1 uncultured Atopobiaceae bacterium | reverse complement strand
CCTGTCGTCACCGTATGGCCTCTATCAATGTTGCAGGCAGTACTCTGCAAACCCGCCCGCGACAGGCATTCCGTGTGGATACACGCTAACGACTGCCGAAGGCAAGGTTGACTCTACTAACTGGACATACGATGCCTATCATCACTACGAAAAGCTTGATTCAACGGGAACGGGCGTGGACAGCGACTTTGAAGAAGTGCACACGCCGTATGCCAGTGTTCATGACCATGCAAATGTCGTTTTGGGCTACACGGGTTTTAGCTACCTTAGGAGCACAAACACTAAGCTGTACTCAGACTCATCAATTAAGAATCGTATCGTCCCCGCAAGATTTAACGGTAAAACGAGTGCGCCGTATCACGTTTGGTATACCCGCAATAAGCATGACGTGATCTGGAATGAAAATGGAGGGCCAGAGGCACAAGACCTCAAGAGTATCTATTACGGGACAAACCTAACGGATACGCAGGCCACACTTGCTGACGGCAC
>CAJOGH010000276.1:0-1918 GCA_905233865.1 uncultured Atopobiaceae bacterium | reverse complement strand
GGCGACCACTGGTTCACCGGTTGGCACCAGGTGAACACCCTCGTCGATGACGTCTACTCCTTCGACGGCGTGACCATGCCTGACCGTGACATCGTCCTCTATGCCAGCTGGGTGCCCGCGCGCTGCAAGGTCACCTACGACCTCGCGGGCGGCACGCTCAGCCAGGACGTCACGCTCGTAAACCGCAGTGCGGTGGCGGGCGAGAAGAGCGCAACTGACGTGCTCGACTACGGCCAGCAGGCAACGGGCGTCACCTCCGACCAGGTCACGCCTCCGTCAGGGTCAGGCGAGCTGCTCGGCTGGACCTACGAGAGCGCTGGCCAGGATGTCACCTGGAGCTTTGCCAACGAGGTGCACTCCGACGTCACCCTCAGGGCCGTCTATGCCCCCGAGGGCGCGACGACGACGGCCTACTCCCTCACCTACTACGCGGGCGAGGGCGCAACCGGCACGGCGCCGGTCGACCCCAACACCTACCTCAAGGGAGCGACCGCCTTCATGCCCAGCGGCACCTCGCTCTACAAGGACGGCAAGCCCTTCCTGTACTGGCGTGATTCGGCTGGCGACGCCCACTACGCGGGAAGCCGCTACACCGTGACCGGCAACATGACCCTCACGGCCGTCTACTCCGCCACCGCCGACCTCGACTTTGGCAAGACCACGCTCGCCTTTGACTACAACTACCGCTCCATGTCGCCCAATACCTCGCTCGCAGGCCTCACGCCCGAGGGGTCCACGACACGCCAGGTCTACGTGAACCAGGCCATGGACCTCGACGCCCTCGGTTTCCCAGACGTGTCGGGCGCGGCGCCGGTGGGCTACACCTTCGGCGGCTGGTACACGGATGCCGCACGCACGACCAAGCTCGACGACGTCATCGTCGACGCCACCGACGCAGCCTCGGACAACGTCGTCTACGCGGGCTGGGAGCGCAACAGCTATGACGTCTCGTTCGACAAGAACGACGAGGCAGCGACAGGCACCATGACCCCGCAGGGCTTTGAGTACGACATAGAGCAGGCTCTTGTCGGCAACGCCTTTGCCAAGACCGGATACCACTTTGGCGGCTGGGCGACCTCGGCCTCCGCTACGGCCTCGTACGCGGACAAGGAGGGCGTGAGCAACCTGACGGCTACCGACGATGCCACGGTCCCGCTCTATGCCACCTGGGTCGCCAACCCCTACCAGGTGCGCTTCAACAAGGGCGCGGACGCGGCAACGGGATCCATGGCCAACCAGGACATGACCTACGACGCCGACCCGACCGCGCTCACGGCCAACGCCTTCTCCAACACCGGCTACCACTTCGCCGGCTGGGCCACCGCGGCCGGCGGCGCCCGTGCCTACGACGACAAGGCGCAGGTGAGCAACCTCACCACCGAGCAGGACGGCACCGTTGACCTCTACGCGCTGTGGGACGCCAACCAGCTCACGGTCGACGCAATCTCCGGCACGTTCACCTACAGCGGCTCCGAGCACAGGCCCGAGCCCACGGTGCGCGGCCTGGGCGGCGCCATCCTCGCGCGCGGCGTTGACTACCAGCTCAGCTGGGATAACAACGTCAACGCCGGCACTGCCACCGTCACGGTGAGCGGCATCGCGGGCGGGGACTACCAGGCGGCCGAGCCCGTGGAGGTCACCTTCCAGATAGACAAGGCCACCTGGGACGCGCCGGCCGCAGCCGATGCCACGACCACGCAGTCGCGCATCGTCACGACCGTCACCGCCGAGGGCCAGACCACAACCGACGACCACAGCGGCACGCTCACGCTCGCGGGGCCTGGCCTCAACGTCATCGGGGATGCGTCTGGCGCCCACTGGCTGGGAGACCCGGCTCCGACATCGAACATGATAGACGAGAACGGCGAGCCGACGCGGTGGCATTGCGCCTTGCTGGTCGCCGACGGCAAGGTGCGCT
>CAJOGH010000275.1 GCA_905233865.1 uncultured Atopobiaceae bacterium | reverse complement strand
TTGTGAGGCCAAACTCTGACAAAGTGGCCTGGAGCTTGGCAGCGGTGGCGTTGAGCTCCGCGCTCGAGGCAGAGCTCGAGGCGGACTTGGGGTTGGAGTCAAGGAGCGACAGCGACGGTAGCTTGAAGTCCTCAGAGCCCTCACCTGGGCGAGAAGAGCCAGAGGGTGCGCCCGCCTTGGCCTTAGGTGTCCTCTTGGACGCCTTCTTCTTGGTCTTGGGCTCGGCCTGGCCGGCGTCATCGGCCAGGAAGGGCGGGACAGCGGCGGCGTCCTCCCCTGTCTCTGTGACCTCGGCGGCGTCATCGATCTCATGCGCGGGCTCGACGCCGTCGACATCGAGGCGCGGGTGACGGCGACGGAGGAGCTTGGTCTTTTGCTCCTCATCCTCGGACCCGCGACCGCGACGTAGGACCGAGGTCTTGCGAGAGCCGATGAAGGTCGTTGCGGGCTCACCGTTCTCGTCAAAGAGCACTGGTCCCGCGGGCACGGGATCGGGCTGCTCGGGAATGTTGTTTGCGGCCCTCGCGGCAAGGTCCTCGCGCGCGTCGCGGGCCTTCTGCTGGATAGCGCTCGTGATGCGCGAGATGGACAGTCCGCAGATGACGGCACCGGTGACGATGAGCGCCACGAGCACGACAAGGCCGACGTCATGGCCGACCGAGACCAGCAGGCACCAGGCAAGGCCGGCGCCCACGTAGCCGCCGGTAACGGCGAGCGTGTCAGGCACAAAGAGCGCAGACGAGTCGCCTGCCGCCACGGGCACGGAGATGGACATGATGGCAAGCACCGCGACCACAATGAGCGTGAGGCCGATGGCCACGCGCGCGGTCACTGGCTCGTCAGTGTCCATGAAGTAGGTAACCACGAAGGCACCGAGCGCAACGGGCACGAGCATGGCGCCACGGCCAAAGCCCTGGACGAGGAACTGGCCCATGGCGTGCGTGACGGGCGCGCTCGACGGGCTCACGAGGCTCACGACCATGGCGATGGCAACGGTCGCTATCAGCACGCCTACGATGTCGTGACCCGCGGTCTGCGAGAACGTGCCCTCGCTGCCCGTATGCTGCGGCTTGGCCTGCGCACGGCTCCGACGCTGGTTCTGCTTCTTCTTCCCTCGGGAGGCGGCCATCCGCTAGACCTCCATAACGACGGGGATGATCAGCGGCTTGGTGTGCGTGTCCCTCCAGAGCAGATTGGACAGGGTGTTGCGCACGGCCTTGCTGAGATTCTCGCTGCCCATGTTGGCCTTCTGACGCCCCAGCGTGGTGCGCACGGAGGACTCGATCTGGGCGATGAGCTCGTCGTCGTTGGCAAACGACACGCCACGAGCGGAGATCTCGACGTCAAGAACCTCGTGCCTACGCGAGGAGATGGCGACGACGGCGGTGACGATGCCGTCCTGCGCCAGGCGCTGACGGTCACGCAGGAGATGCGCAGACCGTCAACGTAGACGATACCCGAGTCAACCGTGTGACCGCGCTTGACCTGGTGATTCTGCATGATGAGCGAGTCACCGTTGTCCAGCACGAAGATGTTCTTGGGATTGACGCCCATGAGACGGCCGATCTCGGCATGAGCACGCAGGTGCTGGGCCTCGCCGTGGACGGGCATGAAGTAGCGCGGGCGCGTCATGGCAAGCATGAGCTTGAGCTCCTCGCGGCTGGCATGTCCCGAGACGTGAACGAGCGCATTGCTCTTGTCCCAAATCGTGCAGCCGATCTTGCAGAGCGAGTTGATGATGTTGGTCACGCTCTTCTCGTTGCCCGGAACCGGAGTCGCGGAGATGATGACCGTGTCGTTGGCCGTGATGGACAGCGACTTGTGCTCGCCGTTGGCCATGCGAGCCAGAGCGGAGAGCGGCTCACCCTGCGATCCCGTGCACAGAACGACGATGCGCTGGTCAGGAATGGATTCCGTGGAGTAGGCATCAATGATGTTCTTATCGGAGATCTTGAGATAGCCCAGCTCGCGAGCTATCTGGGTGTTCTTGACCATGGAGCGGCCCGTGACGACGACCTTGCGGCCCACGGCCACGGCCGCGTCGCAGACCTGTTGCAGACGGTGGATGTGGCTGGAGAACGACGCCACGAACACGCGGCCTGGGGCGTTCTTGATGATGTGGCGCAGGTCAGCACCCACCTCGGCCTCGGACTTGGTAAAGCCCGGAACCACGGCATTGGTAGAGTCAGAGAGCAGAAGGTCAATGCCCTGGTGCCCAAAGCGGTTGATGGCGTGGTAGTTGGGCGTGACACCGTCGATGGGCGTCTGGTCCAGCTTGAAGTCGCCAGTGTGCAGCACCGTGCCCGCGGGAGTCTTGATGAACACGCCCAGGGCAGCGGGGATGGAGTGGGTCATCGAGAAGAAGTCGAGCTGGAAGTTGCCCAGGTCGATGTGAGTGCCGTCGGAGACCTCGCGCTTCTTGGGCTTGATGCGGTACTCCTCGAGCTTGGCCTCGATGATGCCAAGGGTGAGTTTGCTGGAGAGGATGGGGACCTTGGGACGAAGGTCCGCCAGGAGGTAGGGCAGCGCGCCCGTGTGGTCCTCGTGGCCGTGCGTGATGATGATGGCGCGGAGCATGTCCTCGTGCTCGAGCACATAGGTGTAGTCCGGAAGCACCAGGTCAACGCCGGGCTGGTTGTCGTCTGGGAACATGAGGCCGGCGTCGACGAGAATCATGTCTCCGCCACACTCGAAGGCCGTCATGTTCTTGCCGATGCCGTCAAGGCCGCCAAGCGGGATGACCTTGAGCGTCGGTCCTTTCTTTGCCATGGTACGTGGAACCTTTCTGTTGCGGTTGGCTATGTTTGCGCTCGCTCCAGCGAGCCTCTTTGCACAATTGCATCAATTTTAGAGGAGCTTACCCACTATTCGGACGCCATTTGCACTCCCCCACCGCAAAGACAGAAGAACGAGGGGCGACAAGAGCGTGTCGCTGCGAGACACAAAGAGGGAGGCCGACCAAGGCCGTCCTCCCTCATGAAACGCTATGTGACCTGAGGATTAGCCCTCGTGGTGCCTGCGGGGCTGACGGCCGCCGCGGTCGCCGGCGTGGCGACGACGGTCATGGCCGTGGCCACCGTTGCCGTTGCCCTCGCGACGCGGACGCGCGCTGCCCTCAGGGGCCTCGGGCTTGTCCAGACGGTCGAGGCTGATCTTGCCCTTCTCGTCAACGTCGATGACCTGGACGCGGACCTCGTCGCCAATGGAGAGGACGTCTTCGACCTTGGCCACGCGACCACGGGCCACGCGGGAGATGTGCAGCAGGCCGTCCTTGCCGGGAAGCAGCTCGATGAAGGCGCCAAAGTCCTTGATGCCCACGACGCGACCGGTGTACTCCTCGCCCACCTCGGGGACCTTGACGATGGCACGAATGCGGTCAGCGGCCTCGTTGCCGGAGGCGCCGGTGCCC
>CAJOGH010000274.1 GCA_905233865.1 uncultured Atopobiaceae bacterium | reverse complement strand
TTGGCCGCAAAGGTGGTCCTTGGCGCGCGCGACACGGTGGACACGCTCGTCTTTGATGAGGTGGACGCCGGTGTGGGAGGGGCCGCCGCCGTGGCTCTCGCCGATGTCATCGCGCAGCTCGCGTCCACCCACCAGGTCATCGTTGTCACTCACCTCGCGCAGGTGGCCGTGCGCGCGGACTGCCACTACGTCGTGTCCAAGGACGAGGGCGACGGCGTGCCGCACACCACGCTTAGCCAGGTCACGGGAGACGATCGTGTGGCCGAGGTCGCGCGCATGCTCGACGGCAGCGCCACGGAGGCGAGCCTCGCCCATGCCCGCGAGCTGCTCGCGTCGGCGGGGGCCTAGAGCTCGGGGCCGGCCACGCCCGTCTGGTCAAAGGCCGGAACGAACGACTCAGAGACCGTTCCGCCCTGCTGCCACCACATCCGCTCAAATCCAAGGTCGTCGGCATGGTCCAGCACCATCTCGTACTCGGCCTCGTCCACGGGTCCCGCCAGCGGCCCACCTGCGGCGCGGCAGCGCTCGTTGGGTGTGTACTGGTTCATGACGGAGAGGTCGGCCTCGTTGCCGGTGATGTCCCACACGCGGTCCAGGACTGCGCACGAGTCGTCAGCGTGGCTGGGGAGCACCAGGTGGCGCACGATGATGCCACGCTCCATGCGACCGTCTGCGCCCAGCTGCCTGCCGCCGCGCGCCCGCACGGCGTCGCGCATGACGGCGAGCGCCTCGGCGGCGCGCTCGGGGTAGTCCGGCGCGTGGCTCAGGCTCGCGGCAAGCTCGGAGCTGGCGTACTTGAAGTCGGGGAGCCACACGTCCACCACGTCGCTCATGGCAGCGACGGTGGCAACCGTCTCGTAGCCCGACGTGTTGCATACCACCGGCAACCCCATCCCCGCGTCTCGCGCCAAGAGCACGGCCTCTCGTACCTGAGGTGCGTAGTGCATTGGCGTCACGAGGTTCACGTTGAGCGCACCGGTCTCCTCGAGTTCCAGCATGATCTTGGCCAGGCGTCTCACGGTCACGACCTCGCCGGTCTGCCCGCGTGATATCTCGTGGTTCTGGCAGAAGACGCAGCGCAGCGAGCAACCGCTAAAGAAGATGGCGCCCGACCCGGCCTCGCCGGAGATGGGCGGCTCCTCCCAAAAGTGGAGCGCCGCACGCGCCACGCGCACCTCGTCGCCTACGCCGCACACGCCACGCTTGCCCTGCGATCGCGCAGCTCCGCAGGCCCGCGGGCACAGGCGACACGCGTCCATGGCGTCGTCTGGTAGCTGTGGTGTGTCATCGAGCATGGCCAAGGCTCCCGCATAACAAAAAAAGGCCAGCTGAGCCGGCCCGGAAAATGTGGTGGAGACGATGGGAGTCGAACCCACGACCTCTGCCATGCGACGGCAGCGCTCTCCCAACTGAGCTACGTCCCCAAATGAGTGCGAGAGCTATTGTGGGGCTAGTGCGGCTCGCTGTCAACTCCTTTGTTCTTATCGGCCACCCCTCGCGCCAATTCTTCATGTGCCTTGCCGCTGTTGCGGGCCTTCGTTGCGGGTATCTGAAGTTTTTGCCCAGCCAACGCCTCGCGCGGCTGCGGCCCCGGCAGCGTGGGCTACATTGGATGGGCTGGAAGCGCGCACGTCCGCGCCGTGTTTGAGGGGGTCTGACCTTGGGTCGCATCATCGAGATGGTCAACAGCGGCAACACCATGCAGCTGATACAGGTAGCCGTGATGGCAGTGGTCATCGTGGCCGTCACCTATGTGGTATCCAGCCTGCTCACGCGCTTGATTCGGCGCATCATCAGCTCTGATGGCGTGCCTTTGCCCTCCAGCAGCATCCTGGTCAACATCGGGCGTGTGGCCGTCTGGGCGCTTGGCCTGTCGTTCGTCCTCTCTGCCTGCCTGGGCATTGACGTGAACGGTATCGTGGCCGCGCTCGGCGTCGGCGGCATCGCCATCTCGCTTGGCCTGCAGGACACCATGCGCAACCTCATCGGCGGCATGCAGG
>CAJOGH010000273.1 GCA_905233865.1 uncultured Atopobiaceae bacterium | reverse complement strand
CTGGACGCCTTCTGTCGTCTTACGAACCACCAGTTGCGCAACAAGCTCGACCCTGCTGCAGGTCGGTGCATCGTAGAGTCCGAGATCGCCCTGCGTGTGGGGCTTGAGGAGGGGCTCGAGCCCGAGTCGTTCCTGTTTGACGAGAAGCGCCTTGAGCGTATGGCCGACGTGATCGAGGCCCACCCCGACGTGCCCGTATACGTGCTCCCGCCGAGCGAAAGCGAGAAGCTGACCGGCTTTAGGGTAACGCGCGGCATCCTGGGCTGCCTGAGGCGTCCCTCCCCTGCCGATGCCGACGAGCTCCTTGCTGGCGCGCGACGCGTGTGCATTCTTGAGGACATCGTGGACACGACCAACGTGGGCGCCATCTTCAGGAGTGCGGCGGCACTGGGCGTGGACGCCGTGCTGCTGGCCCCCAACTGCGCCGACCCGCTGAGCCGCCGCGCGGTGCGCGTGAGCATGGGCAACGTCTTTCGTGTGCCCTGGGCGCGCCTTGAGGGGGCCTGGCCCGAGGACGGGCTAGCCCAGGTTCGCGACGCGGGCTTCTTTGTGGCGGCGCTGGCGCTTGCCGACGACGCCATCGCGCTTGACGACCCGTCACTTGCACGGCACGAGCGCCTGGCGATGCTCTTTGGCACCGAGGGTGACGGACTCACCGCGCGTGCCATCGCCGGCGCCGACGCGGTCGTCACCATTCCCATGAGCCACGACGTGGACTCGCTCAACGTGGCCGCCGCGAGCGCCGTGACCTTCTGGCAGCTCTGCAGGTAGGACGAAAGACTGGCGAGCTCTGGCTCTTGTCGTCAAAAAACGCGCAACAATTGAGAGCTGCCACAGAATCGAACGACGGCGACCTGGGGATTTCCCAGACCGCCGTCAAATGTTGCGCGTTTTTGAGATGGGCAGATAAATATTTTAAGAGACAGGTACTCTGTCCAGTTGTCTCTTAAAAGTTTTATGCGCGAGAGCTAGCGCAGGCCCATGTTGTTCATCATCTGCTGCAGCTGGCGGCGGCTCTTGCGGGAGTTGCCACCCTTGGTGAGCTCACGCATCTTGCCCATCATCTTGTTCATTTCCGACCACTGCTTGAGCAGCTGGTTGACCTCCTGGACCGTGCGACCCGAGCCCGCGGCAATACGACGGCGGCGCTTGCCGTTATCGCCAACACAGGGCGCGCTCCTCGGGGGTCATGGAGCGGATCATGGCCTCGATACGCGTGATGGCCGAGTCGTCGAGGCTCTGGCCGGACTGCGAGAGGGCGCGGTCCACGCCGGGAATCATCGACGCGAGCTTGGCCAGGCCGCCCATCTTGCGGATCTGCTGCATCTGGGTGAGCATGTCGTCCATGGTGAAGCCCTCGCGCAGCATGCGCTCGGCGTCCTCCATCTGCTCCTGGGTGGCCATCTGCTCGGCCTGCTCGATGATGCCGTAGACGTCGCCCATGCCCAGGATGCGCTTGGCCATGCGGTCGGGCATGAAGACCTCGAGCGCGTCGGGCTTCTCGCCCATCGAGGCGAACATGATGGGCTTGCCGGTGACCTTGCGCACGGAGAGGGCGCCACCGCCACGGGCGTCGCCGTCGAGCTTGGACATGATGACGCCGTCAAAGTCCACGCGGTCGGAGAAGGTGCTGACCACGTTGACGATGTCCTGGCCGCCCATGGCGTCGACCACCATGAGGACCTGGTCGGGCTTGACCGCGCGCTTGATGTCGGTGGCCTCCTGCATCATGGCCTCGTCGATCTGCAGGCGGCCGGCCGTGTCGACGATTACGACGTCGTTCATGTGGTCGACGGCCTCGCGGATGGAGTCGGTGGCAATCTGCACGGGGTGCGCGCCGTCGCCGCGGAACACCGGCACGCCGAACCCAGGGTGGCCAGCTGGTCAGCGGCGGCGGGACGGTAGGTGTCGCAGGCAGCGAGGAGCGGGTTCCTCCCCTGCTTCTTAAGCAGGTAGGCGAGCTTGGCCGACGCCGTCGTCTTACCGGAGCCCTGAAGGCCCACGAGCATGATGACGTTGGGCGTGCGGTTCTGCATGAGGACGAGCTTGGCAGGCGTGCCACCCAGAAGCTCGGTGAGCTCCTCGAGCACGATGCGCACAACGTTCTGGGCAGGCGTGAGCGAGTCCAGGACGGAGGCGTCCATGCAGCGCTCCTTGGCGGTGGCCACGAACTCCTTGACGACCTTGTAGTTGACATCGGCCTCGAGCAGCGCCATGCGGATCTCGCGCATGGCCACATTGATGTCGTCCTCCGTCAGGCGGCCCTTGCCGCGCAGCGAGTCAAAGGTGTCCTGGAGTCGGTCGGAAAGGCTGGAGAAGGCAGGCATGGGAACTCCTTTACGAGAGGTCGCCCACGAGGGCGCGGCAGAACTCGAGCGCGTCAAAGGACTCAAGGTCCTCGAGCTGCTCGCCGACGCCGATGCGGTAGATGGGAAGGCCAAGCTGGTCGGCGATGGCGACGGTGATGCCGCCCTTGGCGGTACCGTCGAGCTTGGTCACAATGAGGCCGTCCAGGTCGATTCCTTGGCCTGGGCCAGGCCGTTCTGGCCCGTCGTGGCGTCCACCACAAGCACGACGTAGACGGGCACCTGCGCGCGCTTGCGGGTCACGTTGACGACCTTGGCCAGCTCGCGCATGAGCTCGGGACTCGTGTGCAGGCGGCCGGCCGTGTCGATGAGCGACAGGTCGCAGCCCTGCCTCTCGGCAGTCTCGATGACGTCATAGCACACGCTCGCGGGGTCGGCGCCGCGCTCGCGCGTGACCATGGGGATGCCGGCGCGCTCCGCCCAGACCTCGAGCTGCTCGATGGCGGCGGCACGGAAGGTGTCGGCACCGCCGATGACCACGGACTTGCCATCGCCCTTGGCACGCGCGGCGAGCTTGCCCACCGTGGTGGTCTTGCCCGCGCCGTTGATGCCCACGAACAGCACGCAGCTGGGCGTGGAGCGGAAGGGGTCGCACTCAACCTCAGGGAAGAAGCTGGCCAGACGCTCGGCCAGGGCCTTTGTGATGGCATTGGCCGATAAGAGATTCTCGCGTGCGGATCTCTCGCGAAGGTCGTCGGCCACGCTCATCGCCACGTTGGCACCGCAGTCGGCCATGACGAGGGCGTCCTCAAGCCGCTCCCAATACTCCTCGTCAACCTCGCCGCCCATGTAGAACAGCTCGTTGATGGATTCGCGGGTGCGCGAGAGCCCCTGCTTGAGTCGTTCGGCAAACGAAGCCATTATGCGTCGACCACCTTTCCGGTCTCCTGGTCAAGCCGCTGCGAGACGACGTGGCTGACGCCGTCCGCCTGCATGGACACGCCGTAGAGCACGTCGGCCTGCTCCATCGTGCGGCGCTGGTGCGAGATGACGATGAGCTGCGTGGTCTCCTTGAGCGACTCGATGGCGCTCAGGAGCTTGTCGAGGTTTGAGTCGTCGAGCGCGGCCTCGACCTCGTCGAACACGTAGAAGGGCACGGTGCGGGTGCGATAGACCGCAAACAGGAGGGCCAGGGCCGTGAGGCTCTTCTCGCCACCCGACATCAGAGTCATCTTGGCGATGCGCTTGCCGCGGGGCTGCGCGACGATCTCGATGCCCGTCTGGGTGAGATGGTCGGGGTCGGTCATCTCCAGGTGAGCCGTGCCGCCGGGGAACAGCAGGCCAAAGATCTCCTGGAAGTTGGTGTTGACCGCATCGAAGGTCATGAGGAAGGCACGGCGCATCTTGCGCTCGATGGCACTCGTGATCTTGGTGAGCGCGGCGCGGGTGCGCTCGAGGTCCTCGACCTGCTCGTGAATGTAGTCGGAGCGCTCCTTGAGGCGCGTGTACTCGTCCATGGCCACCTGGTTTACGGGGCCGATGTCGGCAAGCTGGCGCTTGAGCTTGGCCACCTCGCGCTCCAGGGCCTCGCGGTCCTCGGGCACGGGCAGGGCCAGCGCGTCCTCGAGGGTGTAGGCACCGCTCTCGGTGATGTCGGCGATGGCAGCCTCGACCTGCACCTCGAGCTTGCCCAGGGCGACCTTGGTCTCGTTGGCGCCGCCCGTGACGCGCTCAAGCTCGGCCGCTGCCTTGGCCTGGGCCTCCTTGGCGTCGCCGATGGTCTTCTTGAGGGAGTCGGAGTCGGCCTCGGCCAGGCTCGCGGTGTCGCGCAGGCGCGCGGCCCAGGCAACGGCGACCTCGTGGATGGCCTCGTAGCGCTCGTGGAGAGTCCCAAGAACGCGCTTTTCGGGGCACTGGCATTTCCACGGCTGACGTGGGTTGCAACTGGCAACAAGAGTGGGCTGAAACGCGAGGTTCTGGAACCGCTCCGGGGGCGCGACGTCATCGTCTTTCCCGACCGCGATGCCATCGACGAGTGGACGGCCACCCTACGCAGTATGCCCGACCTGGCAAACTTCACCGTGAGCGACTTCTGCCGCCGTCATGCACCGCAGGACCTCGGTTCGATCCGCAGGCTCCAAACCGTCCAGACAGCCCTTTGCCAGCTCTACGACAGCGAGCGGATCATCGCAGCCGCCGCGCGGCTTTCCCGGCT
>CAJOGH010000272.1 GCA_905233865.1 uncultured Atopobiaceae bacterium | reverse complement strand
TGAGCAGATCATCGACGCCGTTGGCCAGGTGCGTGCGGCCGACGGCAAGCCCGCGGCCTGCAGCGTGGGCGTGGCCATCACCTCGTCGCGCGAGAACACGTTCTACGACCTGCTCGAGGTCGCCGACCGGGCGATGTACCAGAGCAAGGAGAGGGGCAAGGGCACCCTCACCGTGATGGACGTCGCCTAGACGCTGAAGACGCGCTTGCGCCCGAGGGGCCACGAGCGGATGCGTATGCAAGGAGGCCGCGCGCGAAGGAACGGGGCCGTAGTTCATGGCACGACCCCTCGCGCAGGCCCGCTTATGGGATGCGCGGACAGGATGACGTGTTCGGCGTGCCCCTCGCCCTCAGGGCGGCCGCATGCGGCGTGGCCGCTCGCCAGACACCGAACAAACCAAGCCCCGTTGGAGAACCGTTGCAACGGGGCTTTGCTTTGCGTGGGCGCTGGGATATACGATTTGTTACGAACTGACGTATGATAGGAACTTCACAGAGTTCTGCCCAGGCTATTGTTGCGGGCGTGACGGGAGGAGGGTAGACATGGACGAATCCCAGCGGATTCATCCCGCTCAACGGCTGAGGAACGTCCTGGTCGACGTGCTCTTCATCGTGGCGGGCACGGCGCTCAATCTTGCGGGGGCTCAGGTGGCGGCCGCCCTCAACCTGCCCGTCTTCTTAGACAGCTTCGGCACGGTCATCGCCTCCCTGTGGGGCGGCATGATCCCGGGCGTGGCCATCGGCTACCTCACCAACGTGCTCAACAGCTTCTTCGACGAGGCGGCCCTGTTCTATGGCCTGGTGAGCGTGGTGCTGGCCGTGCTGGTGTCGCAGTTCGCCGACCACAGGCTCTTTGCCAAGAGGAGCTCGACCATTCCCTGCATTGCCCTCGTCGGCGTGGTGAGCGGCGTGCTTTCCACCGTGATCACCTGTATGCTCTTCGGCTTTGGCTTCTCGGGAGGTGCGAGCACGCCCGTGGTCATGGCGCTGTACCACACGGTCCTGCCCGTTGAGTTCTTGGCGCAGCTGGGTGGCGACGTGCTCGTGGACCTGCTGGACAAGACGATCGTGCTGTGCCTCTCGCTGCTCTTCATGCATCGGCTGCCCGATCGCGTGCGGCACTTCGTGAGCTTCGAGCCCTGGCAGCAGACGCCCCTCACCGACGACGAGTACGTGAGCGTGAGGGCCACGCACCCGCGTGTCGTCTCGCTGCGCACGAAGGTCGTGCTGCTCATCTCGGTCATCATGTTGGTCGTGGGCGTGGTCACCGCCTCGATCAGCTACGCGCTGTTCCGCAGCTCCATGGTGCAGGAGCAAGGCCACTACGCCTATGGCATCACCGACGTTGCCAAGAAGGCCATCAACGCCGACCGCGTGAACGCCTTCATTGCCCACGGCGCGGCCGAGCCCGACTTTCAGCCCACCGAAGACGCCCTCGGGGATATTCGTGACTCCTTCCGCAACGTCACCTATCTGTACGTGTACCAGATCCGCGAGGACGGCTGTCACGTGGCGCTCGATCCCGACACGGCCGATGAGCCCGGTTCTGAGCCGGGCGATGTCATCCCCTTCGACCAGGCCTTCCTCGACCAGCTCCCCGCCCTGCTCGCGGGCGAGCCCATCGAGCCGGTGGTCTCCAACGAGTCCTATGGCTGGCTGCTCTCGGTCTACGACCCGCTCTTCGACTCGTCGGGTAACTGCGTGGCCTATGTGTGCGCCGACATCAGCATGGACCAGATCATGGCCGACTCCAACTTCTTCTTGGCGCGTGTGGTGGCCCTGTTCCTGGCCTTCTTCGTGGCCATCTGTGTGATCGTGGTGTGGCTCTCCGACTACGGCGTCATCCTGCCGCTCAACACCATCGGCAAGGCGATGAGCGGTTTTGCCTTCGACAACGAGCGCCTGCGCAGGGGGACCGTGGAGCACATGCACCAGCTCGACGTGCAGACTGGCGACGAGGTGGAGAGCCTCTACCAGGCCGTGTCCAAGACGGCCGAGGACACGGCACAGTAC
>CAJOGH010000271.1 GCA_905233865.1 uncultured Atopobiaceae bacterium | reverse complement strand
ACCCCAACACCTTCGCCTCTGGCTACGTGCTCGAGGCCAAGCTTGACCGCGGCCGTGGCTCCGTTGCCACCGTTCTGGTCAACCGCGGCACCCTTCACGTTGGCGACGCGCTCGTGGCCGGCCTGTCCTTTGGGCGCGTCCGCGCCATGCTCGACCAGCGCGGCGAGGCCGTCACCGAGGCTGGCCCCTCCGACGCCGTCGAGATCCTGGGCCTGTCCAGCGTGCCCGCCGCCGGCGACGAGTTCCGCGTGTTCCAGGACGAGCGCGATGCCCGTGCCCTGGCCGACGAGCGCGCCCTCAAGGCCCGCATCGAGGAGCAGAACAAGGTCAAGCACGTCACGCTCGAGAACCTCTTTGAGACCATCGAGGACGCCGAGGTCAAGGAGCTTAACCTGGTCATCAAGGCCGATGTCCAGGGCTCCATCGAGGCCATCCAGGACTCCCTGGACAAGATGGACCAGTCCGAGGTTCGCATCAACACCATCCACTCCGCCGTGGGTGCCATCACCGAGACCGACGTCAGCCTTGCCGACGCCTCCAACGCCATCGTCATCGGCTTTGGCGTGCGCCCCGAGGCCAAGGCCCGCACCGCGGCCGAGAAGTTCGGCGTCGAGGTCCGCACCTATGACGTCATCTACAAGGCCCTCGAGGACCTGGATGCCGCCCGCATCGGCATGCTCAAGCCCACCGAGGAGGAGGTCCAGACCGGCACCGCTGAGGTCCGCGAGACCTTCAAGGTGCCCAAGGTCGGCATCGCGGCCGGCTGCATGGTCACTGACGGCGAGATGTCCCGCAACGACCAGGTCCGTCTGGTCCGCGACGGCATCGTCGTCTACACGGGCACCTTCGCCTCCATGCGCCGCTTCAAGGACGACGTCACGAGCGTCCGCAGCGGCTACGAGTGCGGCCTGGGTCTTGAGAACTTCCAGGACATCCACGTCGGCGACGTCATCGAGGCCTTCAAGGTCGTCGAGGTCGCCCGTACCGAGTAGGTTGCCATGAAGCAGAGCGCCCAGTCCCGCCGCACCGCCGAGCTCGCCCGCGAGAAGCTGGCCAGCATTCTCCTGTTCGAGGTCTCTGACCCCGACCTGGAGATGCTGACCCTCACGGGCTGCGAGGTCTCCGTGGACCGCTCCCTGGTCCGTGCCTATGTGAGCTGCGAGGCTGACCGCTATGACACCGTCATGGCTGCCCTGGGCCGTGCCAAGGGTCGCATCCGCTCCCTGCTTGGCCATGCCCTGGGCTGGCGCGTGACGCCCGAGCTGGACTTCCGCATCGACACCACGACCGACGAGGCCGAGCGCATAGCACGCGCCCTCGACCAGGTGCCGCCCACGATGGACGTGGCCAAGGACGAGGACGGTTACCCCATCGACGACGGTCAGGCATAAGTTCTTATCGACAAGAGCATGTCGTAGGAGGCATCTCGTGAACCTGAAGGACAAGAGCGCACAGGATCGCTACTTTGGCGAGCTCGAAGACCTCATTGGCACCTGTCGGACGGTGTGCATCTGCGCCCACACGGGCCCGGACGGCGACGCCATTGGCTCGCAGCTCGCCTTGGCTCAAGTCATTCGTATGCACTGGCCGCAGGTCCAGGTGACGAGCCTGCTCGCGGACAACCGCGACATCCCGCGTACCTACCGCTTCTTGCCCTACGCGGCCACCCTCGTGCGCCCCGAGGACTACGAGGAGACTCCCGACCTGTTCGTCTGCGTTGACCTCTCGGAGCCCTCGCGCCTGGCTGACGCGCTGCCTATCATGGAGCGCGCGCGTGCCGTGGCCGTCATGGACCACCACCCCTGCGCCAACGCCTACGGCCAGGTCTTCTACACGCGCCCCGACGCGGCGGCCGTGGGTGTCATCGTCACCGAGTTTGCCCAGTTCCTCCACGAGGAGCTTACCCCGCAGGTCGCCCAGTGCCTTATGTGCGCCGTGGTCACCGACACCGGCCGCTTCCAGTACCAGAACGCCGACGGCGGCGATTATGAATACTCCCTGGGCCTCAACGG
>CAJOGH010000270.1 GCA_905233865.1 uncultured Atopobiaceae bacterium | reverse complement strand
CTGGCATCGACAAGGACGAGATTGCCAAGCTTGCCGAGACCTGGGACGGGACGCCGGTTCCCTTTACCTACCTCTGCGGCGACCATGACTTCTTTGGCATGATCCCGGTGGACGGGTCGAGCAAGAACTCCTTTGCCGTGGACGAGGCCGGCACGAGAATCCAAGCCGTAGACCCGCGCGTGCCCATCTTCCCGCTCATCCAGGCGTACCAGAAGATCAACGGTCTCGAGGTTGCCCAGCAGGCAGACATGACCGCCAACGAGTGGTACGGCATCAGGTTCGACAAGGTCAACAACATCACGCTGGGCGAGAAGACCGCTCAGGAGGGCGTGCTCAACGGTGCGAGCGGTGAGCCCATCATGAAGCTCGTGGCCATCAAGGACCAGGCGCACTGGAACTGGAAGCCCGAGGCGGCCTACCTGTGGGAGTTCTTCCAGCGCTTCAGCCGCTAATCTTGTCGCCGACTCAAGCGCAAGATCTGCCCTGTCGCCCCAGCCTTCTGGGGCGATTTTTTTATCGTGCAGAAGAGTTCCCAGAAGGGGAGCATAGCTTGTCACCAACTCACAGTGAAGTAGACACATATTGATATTGTTACAGGTGAATAGGCTTTTATATAGTTATTACTAACAAGTTAAGCAGTGTGAGAAGGGGTACGCAATGGCATGTTATTTGGCAATCGACATCGGGGCGTCGAGCGGGCGACACATAGTGGGGCAGGTGGTAGACGGCCGCATGGAGCTTACGGAGGTCTATCGCTTTGAAAACGGCCTATCGCACAGGAACGGTCACCTGTGTTGGGACATCGACGCGCTGGCAGAAAGCGTAATTGCAGGTCTCGCCGCGGCGAAGGAGGCCGGCTTTACGCCCCAGACCATCGGCATCGACACCTGGGCGGTGGACTACGTGCTTTTGGACGAGCGCGACCAGCGCCTTGGCGAGTGCGTGGGTTACCGCGACTCTCGCACGGACGGCGTGCGCGACGCGCTCGAGCTGGCGGGGATCCTCTCCTTCGACGAGCACTACGCCCGCACGGGCATCCAGTACCAGCAGTTCAACACGGCATACCAGCTCTGCGCGCTCAGCCGCGAGAACCGCAGCGCACTCGATGCGGCGGCCAGCCTGCTTATGGTGCCCGACTATCTCAACTGGGTGCTCACGGGCAAGAAGGCGCAGGAGTACACCAACGCGAGCACCACGGCGCTCGTAAACGCCCAGACCTGTGACTGGGACGACACGCTCATCGACCGGCTTAACCTGCCGTGGGACATCTTCCAGCCCATCCATATGCCGGGCGAGGGCCTGGGGCGCCTTCGTCCAGAGGTCGCGGAGCGCGTGGGCTTCGATGCCGAGGTCGTTCTGGTGGCGTCGCATGACACGGGCAGCGCCTGGCTTGCCGTGCCTGCGCGCGACGACAAGGCCGTGTACTTCTCCAGCGGCACTTGGAGCCTGGTGGGCGTGGAGAACCGTGCGCCCATATGCACAGCCCAAAGCGCCGCAGCCAACTTTACCAACGAGGGCGGCTACGAGCGACGCTATCGCTACCTCAAGAACATCATGGGCCTGTGGATGATCCAGAACGTGCGCAAGGAGCTGGGCGAGAAGGCCGGCATGGCGCCAACGTGGGACGAGCTGGTGAGCGCCGCCGAGCAGGCGCGTGCCACGGGTTTCCATGCCGTGGTGGATGCCGACGACCCCGAGTTCCTGGCGCCGGCAAGCATGCTCGCCGCACTGCGCGACGTTTGCGAGCGCTCCGGGCAGAGCATGCCCTGCACGATGGGGGAGTACGCGCTCTGCGTCTACGACTCGCTGGCCGCCGACTACGCCCGCACCGTCGAGCAGATGCGCGAACTTACGGGTGTGGACTACACCAGCATAAACATCGTGGGCGGTGGGTCAAACAACGGCTATCTCAACCAGGCTACCGCAGACGCCTGCGGGCTGCCCGTGTACGCCGGCCCCACCGAGGGCACCGCGCTCGGCAACCTCATGGTGCAGTTCATACACGCGGGCGAGT
>CAJOGH010000269.1 GCA_905233865.1 uncultured Atopobiaceae bacterium | reverse complement strand
GGTACAGACGAGATAGGGGAGTGATCGTGTGGGAAAGGAGACGGGCGGCATGCGCAACATAATCGAGTGGATCGTCGCCATTGCGGCCGCCATCGTGTGCGCGCTCATCATCCGCGCCTTTGTCGCGGAGGTCTACGAGGTGCCTACGGGCTCGATGCTCGAGACCATCCAGCTGGGCGACCGCCTGGTGGGCGAGAAGGTCTCGTATAGGTTCCGCTCGCCCCAGGCGGGCGAGGTCGTGACCTTTATGGACCCCCAGGGCCGCGACGTCAACCTCATCAAGCGCGTCATCGCCACGGCCGGCCAGACGGTCGACCTGCGCGACGGGGACGTCTATGTGGACGGGCAGAAGCTTGACGAGCCCTATACCCTGGGCAAGCCATCGGAGCCCTTTACCAAGACCATCGCCCCCGGCGGCATCTCATACCCCTATACCGTTCCCGATGGCTGCCTATGGCTCATGGGGGACAACCGCACTGACTCCGCGGACTCGCGCTACTTTGGCCCGGTGAGCGTGAGCGAGGTCACCTCGAGGGCCGTCTTTATCTTCTGGCCGTTCAACGACGCCCGCGGACTCTAGGCGCCGCCACCGTACGAAAGGAACTTCATGGCTGAGCACGTACTCACCTTCCAAGACATGATCCTCGCGCTCGAGCACTACTGGGCGTCGCAGGGCTGCACCGTCATGCAGCCTTATGACTCCGAGGTCGGCGCAGGCACTTTCCACACTGCCACCACCCTGCGCTCGCTGGGCCCGGACGCCTGGCGCACCTGCTACCCGCAGCCGTGCCGCCGCCCGGCTGACGGCCGCTATGGCGAGAACCCCAACCGCCTGCAGCACTACTACCAGTTCCAGGTCATCCTCAAGCCCTGCCCCGCTGACTCCCAGGATCTCTACCTGGGGTCGCTTGCGGCCATCGGCCTTGACCCCGCCAAGCACGACGTTCGCTTTGTCGAGGACGACTGGGAGAGCCCCACGCTGGGTGCCTGGGGCCTGGGCTGGGAGGTTTGGCTGGACGGCATGGAGGTCACCCAGTACACCTACTTCCAGCAGGTCGGCGGCATCGAGGTCGACCCTGTGCCGGTGGAGATCACCTACGGCCTGGAGCGCATAGCCATGTACATCCAGGGCGTCGACTCCGTCTACGACCTCGTGTGGAGCTATCTGCCCGATGGCAGTCCCATGACCTACGGCGACGTGTTCCTGGAGAACGAGCGCGAGTTCTCCACCTACAACTTTGAGGTTGCCGACATCGAGATGATGCGTCGCAAGTTTGACGAGTACGAGGCCGAGTGCCACAGATGCCTGGAGGCGCACGTGCCCCTGCCCGCCTACGACTGTGTGCTCAAGTGCAGCCATGCCTTCAACCTGCTCGACTCCCGCGGCGCCCTGTCCGCGGTCGAGCGTGCCAACTACATTCTCCGCGTCCGCACGGTCGCCAAGGCCTGCTGCGAGGCCTACCTGGCTGAGGTCGCGAACAAGAGCTCCAAGGAAGAGGTGGCCTAAGTGCAGGATCGTAACGACTTTCTGTTTGAGGTCGGCGTCGAGGAGATGCCCTCCGCGCCGCTGATCAACGCCACGCGCCAGCTTGGCAAGCTCGTCTCGTCCAAGCTCGACGAGGCCGGTCTTGCCCACGGCGAGGTGCGCGTCGTCTCGACGCCCCGCCGCCTTGCTGCCATCGTTGCCGACGTGGCCACGTCCACGCAGGAGATCAACGAGGTCAAGCGCGGGCCTGCGACCAACATCGCCTTTGGCGAGGACGGTACGCCCTCCAAGGCGGCCGAGGGCTTTGCCCGCAAGTTTGGCCTGAGTGCCTCCGACCTTGCCGTGCGAGTTGACGACGACGGTCGCGAGTACGTCTTTGCCGAGCGCCACGTTCCCTCCGAGCCTGCCGCGCCCATCCTGTCCAAGTTGGGCCACGACGTCATCGCCGAGCTCGAGTGGCCCAACTACCGCTCGCAGCGCTGGGGCTCCACGCACGAGACCTTCGTGCGCCCGGTCCGCTGGATCTGCT
>CAJOGH010000268.1:2178-3578 GCA_905233865.1 uncultured Atopobiaceae bacterium | reverse complement strand
GTCGTAAAGTTGTGAGCACCCGTAATGGCGTTGGGGTTGTACTCGCGCAGTACCGGAACGCCAGACGCAGCCGATGCGCTGTACCAGCCGACACCCTCATAGTTCCACCCAGCGGCAACCAGGTAGTCACGCTCCGTTGTGCTCAGGGTGTAGTGGTGGTCGCCTGCGTACTGGTTATAGAGGCGGTACACAGGAGCGTCGGAGAACTTGGGGGCATACCAGGACACGCCCTCATAGACCCATCCTGCTGCGCGCGCATTCCTGCCCTCTCCCTCGAGGTCAGACGTATAGAAGTGCTCGCCCGAATAGGGGTTGTACAGACGGTTCATCTCCTGGAACTGCTCGGCGCGGGCCGGCGTCGCAACGGCGAGGCAAAGCGCCGCGACCAGCGCGGCCAATGCGAGCTTGCCAAGATTCTTCATGCGTGCCTCCAGACATAGGTTTGACTGCACTATACCCATATGTGCGCAAGTCAAGAGCGAGATTTGCGCGAAAGGCATTGCAATCTTGATGAGCGGCTCCTAGCCCAGTGCCTTGATGACGGCGTCGCCCATGCCCTCGGTTCCCAGGATGCTCTCCTTGGGCGTGGTGGCGTCGGCGATGTCCGGGGTTCGCAGGCCCGAGTCGAGCACCTTCTCCACCGCCGCTGCCAGGCGGTCGGCCGCGGCGTCCATATGGAAGCTGTGGCGCAGCATGAGCTCGACGGAGAGGATCTGCGCGAGCGGGTTGGCAATGCCCTTGCCCGCGATGTCGGGCGCGGAACCATGGCTGGGCTCGTAGAGCGCCGTGCCGTCGCCAAGGGACGCCGAGGCGAGCATGCCAAGCGAGCCCGTGAGCATGGAGGCCTCGTCGGAGAGGATGTCACCAAAGGTGTTCTCGGTGACCATGACGTCAAACTGGGCGGGGTTGGCCACAAGCTGCATGGCGCAGTTGTCCACGAGCATGTCGTCGTAAGTGACCTCGGGATAGTCCGCAGCCACGCGAGCGGCGACCTCGCGCCACAGGCGGCTGCACTCAAGGACGTTGGCCTTGCGGGCCGTGCGGGAGGCCATATCAAACGCTGCGCGGACGACGCGCTCGATCTCGTACTCGGCGTAGTCCATGCCGTCGCGGGCGGCCTGACCACGGGCGCCGTCCACACCGGCGCCATCGCGCTCCACGCGGGTGTGCTCCCCAAAGTAGAGGCCGCCGGTGAGCTCGCGCACGATCATGAGGTCAACACCCTCGAGCAGCTCGGGACGGAGCGGCGAGGCACCGGCGAGCGCGCGGTAGATGCGGACCGGACGCAGGTTGAGATAGAGGCCGAGCTCCTTGCGGATGCCCAGAAGGCCCTGCTCCGGGCGGACCGAGCCAGGCGCGGTGCTGTTCCACTTGGGACCGCCGACGGCGGCCAGAAGGAC
>CAJOGH010000268.1:0-2016 GCA_905233865.1 uncultured Atopobiaceae bacterium | reverse complement strand
CAATGCCGTCGCCGGGAAGGGTGCAAATCTTGTAGCTGGTCATGTCTTACTCCCCCTTGGCTGCCATGACGCGGGCCGTGCGCTCCACGAGGCCGCCGGCGTCGATGATCTCCTGGATGAAGGGCGGGAACGGCGCGGCCTGGAAGGTCTGGCCGGTCGTCTCGTCGGTGATGGTGCCGGTGCTTGTGTCCACGCTCACGACGTCGCCCGCGTTGATGGCGGCCGCGGCGCCCGGGCACTCGAGGATGGGAAGGCCCATGTTGATGGCGTTGCGATAGAAGATGCGCGCGAAGCTCGCGGCGATGACGCAGGAGACGCCCGAGGCCTTGATGGCCACAGGCGCGTGCTCGCGCGAGGAGCCGCAGCCAAAGTTCTCGCCGGCCACCATGATGTCGCCAGGCTTGACGCGGTCCACGAAGCCGTCGCGCGCGTCCTCCATGCAGTGGGCGGCGAGCTCGGCGGGGTCGGAGGTGTTGAGGTAGCGCGCGGCGATGATGACGTCGGTGTCGATGTCGCGTCCGTACTTGTGGACGGTGCCGTGGAAGTTCATGTCTTCCTCCTAGCTGAGGTCAGAGGGCAGGGCGATGTGGCCGGCAACGGCACTGGCCGCGGCAACGGCGGGGCTGGCGAGGTAGACCTCGGAGTCGGGATGTCCCATGCGGCCCACGAAGTTGCGGTTGGTGGTGGACACACAGCGCTCGCCGGCTGCAAGGATACCCATGTAGCCGCCCAGGCAGGGGCCGCAGGTGGGCGTGGAGACCACGCAGTTGGCCTGGACGAAGACGTCCATGAGGCCCTCGTGCACGCAGTCGAGCCAGACCTTCTGGGTGGCGGGGATCACGATGCAGCGGACGTCGGGGTGGATGGTGCGGCCGCGCAGGACGTCGGCGGCGGCGCGCATGTCCTCGATGCGGCCGTTGGTGCACGAGCCGATGACGGCCTGGTCGACCGTGATGTGGCGGCTGTCAGCCACCGTGTGGGTGTTGGAGGGAAGGTGCGGCCAGCTCACGCAGGGCTCGACGTCCGCGCCGTCGATGGTGATGACCTGCTCGTAGGTGGCGTCCGGATCGGGGTGGAACTCGCGGGGCTCGCGCTGGCAGCGGCCCTCGAGCCAGGCGCGCGCGACGTCGTCGACCTCAAAGAGGCCTGCCTTGCCACCAGCCTCGATGGCCATGTTGGCAATGGTCAGGCGGCCTTCCACCGAGAGCGACTCGATGACGGGGCCGCCGAACTCGATGGCGCGGTAGAGGGCGCCGTCGACGCCGATCTTGCCGATGAGGTGCAGGATAATGTCCTTGGCCGTGGCGCCGTCCGCGAGCTGGCCGGTGACCTCCACGCGAATGGTGGGCGGCACCTTGAACCAGGCACGACCAGAGGCCATGCCCACGCCGGCGTCGGTGGAACCCACGCCCGTGGCAAAGGCGCCGATGCCGCCATAGGTGCAGGTGTGGGAGTCAGCGCCGATGATGAGGTCGCCGGGGACGACAACGCCCTGCTCGGGCAAAAGCGCGTGCTCGATGCCGGCGCAGCCCTGCTCCCAAAAGTGGGTAATCCTCTCCTTGCGGGCAAAGTCGCGCATGACCTTGTCCTGCTCGGCACTCTTGATGTCCTTGGCCGGCGAGTAGTGGTCAGGGACCAGGCAGATGCGGTCGCGGTCAAAGACACCCGCGCCAATCCTGTCGACGACGTCGATGGCGATGGGGGCCGTGATGTCGTTGGCAAGCACGAGGTCCAGGTCGCACTCGATGAGCTGGCCGGGAACGACCTCGTCCAGATGGGCGTGTGCCGCGAGGATCTTCTCGGCCATGGTCATGGGACGAGCCATGCTAGTCCTCCTTCCCGGCACGCACGCGCTGCGCGCCGATCATGCGGTTGAGGGCGTTGACGTAGGCCTTGGCCGAGCTGACGACGATGTCGTTGTCGGCGCCGCGGCCCACGTAGGTCTTGCCGTCCTCCCCCACCACGCTGACGGTGACCTCGCCAAGCGCGTCGATACCACGGGTGACGGACGCGACG
>CAJOGH010000267.1 GCA_905233865.1 uncultured Atopobiaceae bacterium | reverse complement strand
GCGAACTGCTCGGCGCTGAGCGCGCTCAGCTCCTCGATAGTCGCGGCGTAGCCGGCGATCGTGCGGCCGTCTGCCGCCACGTCCACCCTGGCGTAGCGCGGGGATGCGTCGTAGGTCATGCCGGATGTCTTGGTCTCCGGCTCGACCTCGGAGATGGTGTAGTAGTAAGTGCCCTCGGCTGCGTAGCCAATGTAGCCCCAGCTGGCGGTCTCGCCGGCCTTGGCCTTGGCGACCGTCTCGGCGGGCAGTGCGTCGGCGCGCGGCCAGGAGGCGTCATCGAGCGCGGTGTACTTGGCGAGCTTGAACGAGAACTCCTCGTCGCCGGCGTATCCTGCGCCCTCGACGGCCTTGCGCACGGAGAGCTGCTTGATCCCGAACACGGTGCCGATCGTGTTTGTTACCGTGACGTCGGCGACGGTCTCGGAGTCCACGGTGACCATGGCCTCGTCCACGTTGTAGGCGCCCTCGTAGGACACGATGTCGAGGTCGTCACCAATCTGCCAGCTGTCCGGCGCGAACTTCGCCTCGGCAACGCGGTAGGTGCCCACGGGCAGGTTCAGCAGCGTCCAGACGTAGGACACGACGCCGTTGGTGATATTGACGCTGTAGCGGTTGTTTGTATCGTTGGTGCCGTGCATGATGTCGTAGAGGGTCCTGGACTGCTCGAAGCCGCCCTCGCCGCGCACGACGAACACGATGAGCCGTGCCTCTTCGTCACTCAACTCCTTGCCGTACACGAACTTCGTAAGCTTGAGCGAGCCGAGCGGGGTGTCGGATACGTTGCCCTCGAGACCGGAGAGGTCGTTTGCCTTGTTGAGCGCGATGATGTCGCCATCGGTCACGTCACCCGTGAGGTCGGTGAGGATCTCGAAGCGCTGGCTGGCCGCCGCCCTGTCGTTGTCAAACACGGGGTCGGCCGCGCCGTCGGAGCTGTAGTTCCACTCCACGCCGTGCTCTGCCGTGACGACGAAGGTCACGGGGTCGATCACGTCGTAGCCCGCGGGCGCTGCCGTCTCGGTGAGGCGGTAGGTGCCGTCGTCGAGGCCCTTGGCGGTGAAGACGTTGCTATCGGTGCTGGTGATACCTACCTCCACCCAGGCGTCCTCGGCGTCGCTCGCGCCCTTGATCAGCTTCTCCAGCTTGAAGGTGGCGCCTTCGAGAGCCTCGTCGCGCTCGTTGAACTTGTTCACGTCGAACTTGTAGGTGAATGCGATGACGTAGTCCCAAGGCGTGTGACCCTCGCGGTCGAGCTCGTCGACCTGCGGGCTGTTGCTGTAGGAGAGCTTGGCGGCGTTCACGTTGCCCTCCACGCCCAGCTTGGCGGTGGCGTTCAGCGTGGCGTTGAAGTAGACCTCTACCCTGGCGCCGTTGAGCGCGGTGTCGGCTATGGTCGCGTCGCCCTCGCCGGCCCAGTCGAGGCGCACGGTGAAGTTGTGGTCGTCGACCTTGGTGAGCGTGTAGGCGGATGCCTCGAGCCTGCTGTCGTTGAGGTACACCTCGACGCTACCCTCGTTGAAGTCGAGCGTGGGCTCCATCTGGTCGGTGAAGGTGATGTGGTAGTTCTTGTAGCTGGTCACGTCGGCCGGCAGCGTGGCGCTGAGCCTGTACGGCACGGCGTCTCCGATGTCGTAGTCGGCGCTGTCCTGCCACTGCGTGGTCTCACCGGTGGTGTCGTTGGTGTCCTTGATCTTCTTCTCGAAGCTGGGCGTACCGGGTTTGGTGTTTGTGAAGGATGCGGTAGGCACTTCCGCCACGTTGCCAGCGGTGACGTTGACGGTCACGGACTTGGCGCCGAGCAGGTAGATGCCCTTGGCATTGGCGGCCTCGGTGTTCTCGGTCACGGTGTAGTTTCCGGGTTGCAGGTCGTCGATTCTCACGGAGTTGGACTCGCCGTTGGTGATGGTGACGGTCACGTCCTGACGGTAGTTGACCTCGTCGCCGGTCACGGTGAAGGTGTAGTCGCCGTCCATGACGGTGATGTCGTCGCTCTCGGAGGCGGGCTTGCCGTTCACCGTCAC
>CAJOGH010000266.1 GCA_905233865.1 uncultured Atopobiaceae bacterium | reverse complement strand
GTCGTCGGGGTCGCGCACGTCGATGATGACGGCCTTGATGCGCTGGTTGTGCGCGTAGCGCTCGCCGGCGGGGCGCTCGTTGCGCTCGTTCTCGTTGCGGTTGGTGTCAAAGTGGGGCAGCTCGGCCTCGACGCCGTCGCGGATCTTGACGATGGTGAAGTCCGAGGTGGACTGCAGGACCGTGCCGGTGATGATGTCACCGATGCGCGCGGAGAACTCCTCGAAGATCTGGCGCTTGGCGGCAGTGCGCACGATGGCCTTGATCTCGGACTTGGCGTGCGTGGCAGCGATGCGCGAGGCGTTGGCAGGCGTGACGTCGACCTCGTCGAACTCGGCGTACTCGCCGGTCTCGGGGTCGGGCTCGCCCAGCGGCACGAGCTTGTAGACGTAGATCTTGCCGCTGGCGCGGTCGATCGTCACGCGAGCGCCGTGCTCGAGCTTGAGCACGCGGGCGTAGGAGTCGGCCAGCGAGTGCTCCAGGCGGTCGATAAGGTACAGGGGGTCGATGTGCCTCTCCTGGCAGAGGACCATCAGCGCTTCCATCATCTCGGATGCCATGTGCGTGCCTTTCTACGTATGACTACTTGGAGCGGCTCTTGGAGCCAAAGTCGGGTCGGATGGTGCAGCGGCGGATCTCGTCGAGCTCAAAGCTCACGGGCTCGCCATCGTCAAGGGTGAGGCTCACAGTCGAGCCCTCGATGCCCTCCAGGCGGCCGGAAAAGCGCTTGCGGCCGCTGGTGGCAAAGGTGGTGAGCTGGACGTTGTTGCCGGCAAAGCGCTCAAAGTCATGGGCGCGGCGCAGCGGCCTGTCCATACCCGGAGAGGAAACCTCCAGGGTGTAGGAGCCGGACATGGGGTCGAGCTCGTCGAGGACGGACTCCACCCACTCGTTCTGGAGCGCGAGCTCGTCGAGGGTAATGGTCGGCGCGTCCTCGTCCGCATGGTCGAGGCGCACGCGGACACAGGGCGCCTTGGTGGCACCGACGACCTCGACGTCAACGACGTCAATGCCGTGCTCCGCGGCAACCGGCTCGAGCGCGTCGATGATGGCGCGGGCCTGGTCGGCAGCTTGCATGTCCTCCTCCTTCGTGGTCTAGATACAGAAAGGAAGTGGGGCCACGTGCTCGCCCCACTTCCTTCGACTTCGTTTGCGATATATCACTATAACAGGTAGTTGCAGGACGTCAAGTCCCCACAAAAACGACAACGGCGAGGACACGGCAGACGACATGCTCTTGTCGACCATGGCGGCACGGGACGGATGCCGACTGCCCTGGAGCGTCATATGGTGCATCTGGCCCCATTCTTGTTCCATTTGACGCTCCAGGGTGGCAGGCTGGCGGGTAATTCCCGCTGCCTTCAAACCCGGCTTTCTAAAAGTGCAGGTAGACGGCGTGAGCTCTTATCGGCCTATGCTGAGAAGTGCGTCCGGGGCGCCGAATTACCACCCCAGCGCGTAATATCGAACACGAAAGGTCCCAAATGCACCACATGACGCTCCGGGGTGGCAAACGACCAGGCGACCTGTGCGATCCGCGCCTCAGTGCGCACACTCATGTAAGGTTTGCCCCTACGTGCGCGTCAGGACGCGAAGTCATAGAAGGGGATGTCGGTCTGGGGATCGTCGACGCTCACCAGGCGGCCGGCGTCATCGGTGGCAAAGGTGACGGTGCGCGTGTCGGAGCTGTTCGTGCCTTGGTAGCTCTGGCCCATCTTTGCCCATTCCCACGTGACATGGAAGGTTGCCTTGACCTTGTGGCCGGCCTCGTCGACCTCTACGGCGTCCACGCTGTCCACGTGGCGCACGAGCTCGTCCATGGCGGCGTCAACACGGCTGGGGAGCTTGCGGTTGTGCTTGACCAGGTCATACCAGAGGTCATGGTCAGAGGCGTCCTGTGCGGGCTTGCCTCCCACCTTGGCATCGGGCGACAAGAGCCCGCGCAGCTGCGCGCCAACACCCGTGCCCTCGGCCGCGGGATCGCCACAGCCGTAGATCGCGTTGACGGCCGCGCGCGCCGTCTGG
>CAJOGH010000265.1:2066-3996 GCA_905233865.1 uncultured Atopobiaceae bacterium | reverse complement strand
GTAACCCTCCTGAGCCTCGGGATTAGATGGCAAAATGAAACTCTCGCTATAGCGCTCATCCTTGCTAAGCTGTGTAGCGCTCACACGTGTGAAGCCCTCGGTCTCGGTCACAGTACTGCCGCCACTCTCGACATTGGCGTCAAATATAACCGTATAGGCATTGGGTCCTTGCCATACGGCATAGAGCGTAACGGTATCGTGATCGAGCGCAGAGAGTTTGCTGACCTCCTCGCCGCCACTATATGCTTTTGTGGTTGCTGTAGGCGTGAGACCCCAACCAGCAAAGGTGTAGCCATCGCGATGCACGGCAGATGCATCTGGCAGGATGCGAGCGTCCTCGTAGGGCACGTCGCTCATCGCCACCGCGGAGGTAGTGCCACCGTTGGCATCAAACTGGACGCTGTAGGTGTTGGGCGCCCACTGGAGATAGAGATCGATACCACTGTTGGCTGCAGGTTCAAGCGTGCCGGGGAGCTTGGTGCCAAACGCAACGGCCTGTCCTGGCTGCTGCTCCGTAGGCGCGGCCACCGTGTTCCACGAGAGGGAGTGATAGCCCTCGCGTGTCCAGAGGGCGTTGGCCACGGTTGGGTATGTACCAACGATCGAGTGGAGCAGCGACGTGGAGGTGGAGCTCACATCCATGCCGCCGTCGTTCATGTGGTAGGTGACGCTATAGGAGTTGAATCGCGTGGCGGGTGTGAGGTAACCGTCGTTTGCGGGCGTGCACGCCTTGGAGTACGTTGCGCCGACCTCAGTGCTCGTGAAGGCGCGCTGGCCCGAGACGCCGCCGGCCGCGTTGTAGTACTTGCCCACGAGGTTGGTGCAGCCGTAATAGGTGCGTTCATTGTCAGTCACGCCAGTCATATCCGTACCCTCGGCCACGAGGATCGTCTTGAGCTTCGAGCAGCCACTGAAGGCACGGTTAGTCGTCGTGACGTGACTGAGGTCGAAGCCAGAGAGATCGACGATCTGGAGGCTACGGCAGTTCTCGAACATGTGGTCGGCCGCGGTGAGCGCCGACGCGGTGGCACCCGACATGTTGAGGTCCGTCAGGGCCGCGCAGTTGACGAACATGGACGCCATGGTGGTGACGTTGTCCATCTTCCAGCCAGAGATGTTGACCGAGCGCAGCGTGGAGGTGCTGACGGACTCGTTGTAGAAGGCGCGGTTCATGTCAAGCGCGGCCGAGGTGTCCATGCTGGAGAGGTCGAGCGTCGAGAGCGCCGGCAGGTCGCGGAAGGCGCAGGCGAACGACTCGGTCTTCGAGGTGTCCAGGTACTCGAAGTTCTCGAACGAGCTGAGGCGCTCGAAGTTCTTATCGCCCACGTTGAACCTGTTTGCGAACCAGCCGCTGATACTCCTGGGCTGGACGGTCTTGAAGCTCTGGTCAAAGCGGACCTTGGTGATCTTGAGGCCCGTCTCGGGCTTGTTCCAGCTTGCGTACTTGCTCGAGTCGGACTGGCCGCCGACGAGGTCATACATCTTGGTGGTGTTGCCCGTGAAATAGTCTACGTTAAGGGTGCGCCCGCTCGTGGCCGCCTGATCCGCCGTGAAGGTGAGGAGGTCCCGCTCGCCGTCGCCGTCGGTGTCGTCTGCGAGCACGTAAAACGTCTGGTCCTTGATGTACTGCGCGTAGAACGTGGTGGGCGCCGTGATCTTGACCGTGTTTGTTGCCGTGATGCGCTGGCCACCAACGGGAGCGGTGTACCAGCCGCTGAAGTAGTAGCCGCTCGCGGGTGTCGGGCTGGGACTGGGCAACGCATAGGCGGAGTCGAAGGTCTCCGCCATGCTCTTGGAGTACGTGGTTCCTCCGTTTGCCACGTTGCCGTCAAAGGTGACCGTGTGCGTCTGGGCCTGCCACACGGCATAGAGGGTGAGCTCGTCACCATGGACGGCCGAGAGCTGACCGTAGGTGGCGCCGGAGTCGTGG
>CAJOGH010000265.1:0-2039 GCA_905233865.1 uncultured Atopobiaceae bacterium | reverse complement strand
CACCACCGGCGAGGGCGGCGTGCCCATGGTCGTCGTCGAGGACGCCCCGACCAAGATCACCGTCTCCAAGACCGCGACTGGCGCGGGCGAGCCAACGCCGCCGTTGGCGTCGAAACGAACGCTGTAGGTGTTGGCCTCCCACTGCAGGTAGAGATCCGTGTCGCCGATGTCGGAGGTGAGCTGCTGAGCGAAGCCGTAGGTGGTGCCTGAGCCATCGGGCGCCGTGTTCCAGCCGGTGGCGTGGTACCCCATGCGCGACCACAGGGCGCTCGCGACGGTGGGATAGGTTCCGCTAACGGCGTACTTCATGCACTTGACGCTGCTGGTGAGGTCAAGGCCATCGGCGTTGTAATGATAGGTGATGCCATAGGAGGTGTTGGAGTCGGCCGCGGTGAGGTAGCCCTCTTGGCTCGCGGTACGGACCTTGGCATAGGTGGCACCAGTGTCCTTCTTGGCGGCAAAGGTGGTGGTGCGTCGCACGCCGTTGACATCGACCGAAAGGCCCACGAGCGCATTGTTGTTGTAGAAGGTGTTGGTGCAGTTGGCTCCAGACATGTTCGTGCCCTCGGCCGCGATGATGGTCTTGAGCGACGAGCAGTCGTAGAACATGTTGGTCGCCTGGGTGACGTTACTGAGATTTATGCCCGAGAGGTCAACCTGTGTAAGCGACGAGCAGCCGCCAAACATGTACTGCGTGTTCTGGACTGCTGGCGCGGTGGCGCCTGCCATGTTGACGGTCTTGAGCTTGGGGCAGTCGTTGAACATGTACTCAAGGGCGACGACAGAGTTCATGCGCCAGCCCGAAAGGTTGATGCTCTCGACGGACTTGTTTGAGAAGAACGCGCGGTCCATGTACTCGGCGGCCGAGGTGTCAAGGCTCGAGACATCAATCTTGGTAAGGCTCTCCAGACCGCGGAACGAGTTGGCAAAGTTCTTGCAGCGCGAGGTGTCGAGATAGGCAAAGTTTTCGAACTCGGTGAGCCGCTCGTACACGCGGTATTCGTTCTGGAAGTCCATGAACCAGCCGTTGATGCTGATAGGCTGCACGTCCTTGAAGCTGGCGTCGAAGGTGACCTTGCGGATGCGGTCGGGACTGTTGGCCTGGTTCCACTGGGGCCTGCGGCCAGACCAGAAGTTGAAGTCGTAGTTGGTGAAGCCGCGGTAGAAGTCTGTGCCCAAAGTGCGGCCGGTTGTTGCCGCCCTATCCGCGGTAAAGGTCATGTGGTCCTTGATACCGTCGCCGTCGGTATCATCGACCAAGACGTAGAAGTACTCCGCCTTACCGTACTGAGCGTAGAGAGTGGTCGGTGCCGACGATGTCACCTTGTCGAGCGCGTTAAAGCGCACGCCTCCCTTGTCGGGCTGCGTGTACCAGCCACTGAAGTAGTAGTCGGTAGCGGGCGCGGGGCTCGCAGGGAACTGCCAAGCGGACCCCACCGTCTGCGTGATCGTCTGAACGGTCGCATCGCCGTTCTTGAACGTGACGCTGACGGTCTCAGCCTGTGGGTCAAGGTGCTGCGCCTCGTCGGACGCGGTCTGAAGCGCAAGCTCATGTGCCTGCTCCACCTCGGCAGCCGCCGCCTCCTCACGACGGGCCTCCTCTGCAGCGGCAGCGTCCGCAGCGGCACGCGCGGCGACAGGAACGAGAATTCCCACGACCACGGCGAGGAGAATGACGGCAATCGCACGGGACATGCGAACGTGCGGCGCGCGACTCTGCATAACGGTACCCCCAGTTACCTGTGGCCACGTTGATGCATCGGTTAAGCTGCGACAATGATGATTCTGACCTTATCCTTAAATAGTAGCATAGGAAGGCCGCACTCCAGGGGATGCGCGGGGCGGGCGGCAGCGAGGCTCTTGTCGGCCGAGATTCCCACCTCCCCTGCTCGGTTTCTCACATTTGATTCGTCAACAATCGGCATCGCGCGGGAAGCGTCGTCCGATACGCCCGGCTTTTGTGAGAAACCGAACGGGGCGAGAAGAGCGTGCGAACGGCGGCCGCCCCGCCGAGGGGGGCGCGGCGGGGCGGCAGAGAG
>CAJOGH010000264.1 GCA_905233865.1 uncultured Atopobiaceae bacterium | reverse complement strand
CATGCCGGGAAGGCTCGGGCCCAGGCGTAAGCTCGAGCGCGCCCTGTACTACGTGCGCGACAACTCGTGGTCGCCCATGGAGTCCGTCCTCGCGCTGCTCCTGAGCCTTCCCGTCGAAGGCGGTGGCTACGGGATCTGCTCCATCACCCTCAACAGGAGGGCACCACATGACGAAGACTCGTGCGCGCGCATTCCCGACATCCTGTTTGGGTCATCCAAGGTGGGCATAAACTACGAGGGCGAGAGCCACTTTGATACGCGCGCGCTCACCGACGCCGCCATGCGCGCCGCCGCGGAGGCTTCTGCCGAGGCGCTGGACCGAATCTACGAGGCTGGACAGTCCGTGCGCTCGCGCATCGTGAGGGACAAGCAGCGCGACCGCGAGTTGCTCATGGCGGGCTACAAGGTGATCCCGGTCACAAAGGAGGACCTGTACGACCAGGCCGCGCTTGATGATATCGTCTGGCAGCTGTGCCAGCTGCAGGCGGAGGAACAAGGCGTAACGCGGCCCACCAAGGGTTCGGTCGTTGGCGGCAAGAGGGAACAGGCCAAGCGGCGTGCTCTTATCGCCCAGTTGATGCGCCCGCAGAAGTAGGACGGCAGCGGCAAAGTCATACCCTTATTCGTAAACCCGTCGCAAAAGCCCAGTTGAGCCTGAGTTGATTCGAGACTTTATGCCTAAGGGTATGACTTTGCAGCCGGCGCGGCGTACGCAGAGAGCCCCCTTTGCCGATAAGAGCACACGGCGTGTATGATGTGCCGTACCAGGAAGCCCCGCGCGTCCACAAGGAGCCCCATGGCCTTTGACATGTCACAGCACCTCTCGCTGCACAGGCTGCTCAGGTTCACCCTCCCCTCCATAGGGATGATGATCTGCATGAGCGCCTACGTCATTGCCGACGGCTTCTTCGTGTCCAACTTCTGCGGCTCTACCGCGCTTGCGGCCGTCAACTTTGCCTACCCCGTGCCCATGATCATGGGCACCACCGGCTTCATGCTGGGCACCGGAGGCGGCGCCATCGTGGCCAGGACCCGCGGCGAGGGCAAGGACGACGTGGCCTGCGAACAGTTCTCGCTCTTCGTGTTCGCCGCCCTCGCGTTTGGCTTTGCAAGCGCGCTCATAGCGTGCGTGGGCCTGCGCCCGCTCATGATCGCCCTTGGCGCGACCGGCCCCATGCTCGAGCTGGCCTGCTCCTACGGCCTCATCGTGTGCACGGGCATACCCGCGACGGTGCTTCAGTACGTCTTCCAGGAGCTCATGGTCACTGCAGGTAAGCCGCGCATGGGCTTTCTTGTAACGGTGGCCGCGGGCATCACCAACGTCGCCCTCGACTACCTCTTTATCGTGCATCTCCAGGTGGGCGTCACCGGCGCCGCAATAGGCACCATTGCCGGCGAGGCCGTGGGCGGGCTCATACCGCTCGTGTACTTCATGCTGCCCAACGACACGCCGCTGCGCATCACGCGCCCGCGCATCAGGTGGCGCTGGCTGGGCGAGGCCATGGTCAACGGCTCGTCGGAGATGGTATCCAACATAGCGGCCTCCGTTGTGACGATGGCCTACAACGTGCAGCTGCTCCAGTTCCTGGGCAACGACGGCGTGGCGGCCTATAGCGTCATCTCGTACGTGTGGATGGCCTTCTCTGGGGCGTTCATCGGCTTTGTCGTGGGCGTCAACCCGCTCATGGGCTACCAATATGGTGCCAAGAACCACAAGGAGATGAGCAGCATCTTTAGGAAGAGCCTCCTTACCGTGGCCTCGCTCGGGCTGATAATGCTCGTGGTCACGCGCCTGGCGGCCCAGCCGCTCGCCCACGCGTTCGTAGGCTACGACCCCCACCTGGAGGAGCTGACCGCGCACGCCTTTGAGGTCTACTCGCTCGCGTTCACCGTGGTGGGCTTTAACTTTTACGCGTCTGGCCTCTTTACCTCGCTGGGCAACGGCTTCCTGAGCGCGCTCATCGCCTTCTTCCGCCTGTTCGTGTGCGAGGTGGGCTACGTGTTCTTGCTCCCAGCGGTCCTGGGCCCCGACGGCATCTGGC
>CAJOGH010000263.1 GCA_905233865.1 uncultured Atopobiaceae bacterium | reverse complement strand
CGTTACGGGACGCTTCGCAGCGAGGTGGAGGCGTGCCTCTCGCGCGGGGAGTCGGTCATTCTCGAGATAGACGTGCAGGGCGGAGAGAGCGTGCGCGCGGCCTTTCCGAATGCGGTGCGCATCTTCGTGGAGCCTCCGTCGTGGGACGTGCTCGTAGATCGGCTGGTGAAGAGGGGCTCCGAGACGGAGGAATCCCTGCGGACGCGCCTCAAGACCGCCAAGCGCGAGCTCGAGGTCGCGCCTACCTACGACGTCCGTCTCGTGAACGACGACCTCGACGAGGCGGTTGCCGAGCTTGCAGGCATACTCGAGAGATACGAGACTGAATAAGAAAGGACACACCATGGATATTACCAGCCCTGAGATCGATACGCTCCTGTCCAAGACGGAGGAGAATCCCTACCTGCTCTGCTCCATCACCGCGAAGCGCGCGTGCGACATAAACAACATGCTGCGCGGCCAGCACCTGCGCGTCATGGAGGCCCAGGACTTCGACGACATCACCACGATCGCATCCGGCGAGGACACGATATCCATCGCCATGCAGGAGATAAACGATGGCGTCCTGGGATTCGTGCAGGACGAGTTTGACGAGGCCATACGCGGTGCAAACACCCGCGTGCAGCAGAACCTATGATCGAGCGAGTCTGCCTTGTCCACTACCACGAGATAGGGCTCAAGGGAAAGAACCGCTCCTTGTTTGAAAACCGGCTGCTCGCAAACATCCAGCATGCCGTGAAAAACAAGGGCCTCGCAAAGGTGCGCCGCATCTCCGGCCATCTTTTGGTGGAGCAGGAGGGCGGCTACGCCGACGAGGAGATGGCGCATGCCATATCCCGCATACCGGGTGTGGCACGCGTCTCGCTTGCGTACCGCTGTCCCCTCGAGGAGGCGACGTACTGCGATGCGGCCGCGAGGGCCTTGGGCGAGGTCGCAACGCCTTGGGAGTCCTTCAAGGTGCACGCGCGCCGCTCGTCCACGAACTACGAGAAGCACACGCTCGAGATGAACCAGATCGTCGGCGCGGCTCTCTGCCAGGCGTTTCCCGAGAAGAAGGTCCAGATGCACCACCCCGACATGACGGTCGTGGTGCATGCGGTGCAAGGCGACGTTTACGTGTACGCCGACACCGGCCCGGGCGTGGGAGGACTGCCGGTGGGCACGGCCGGCAAGGTCGTGAGCCTCTTCTCGAGCGGCTTCGACTCTCCGGTGGCGACCTGGATGCTGGGACGTCGCGGCGCGGTTTGCGTGCCCGTGCACTTCTCGGGCCGCCCCATGACCTCCGACCAGAGCGAATGGCTCTGCCAGGACCTGGTGGAGGCGCTCGCTCCCTCCGGCATCGTCGGCAGGATGTACGTCGTGCCCTTCGGCGAGCGCCAGCGCGAGATCTCCCTCGTGGTGCCGCAGGGTCTGCGCGTCATCATGTACCGCAGGGTGATGTTTGCCGTCGCCGAGCGGATCGCGCGGATCGAGGGGGCGAAGGCGCTCGTGACGGGGGAGTCTCTCGGCCAGGTCGCATCCCAGACGCTCGAGAACATCGCCGTCGTGAACGAGATGGTGTCGCTTCCGGTCTTGCGCCCGCTCATCGGATCCGACAAGCAGGAGATCATGCGCCGCGCCGAGGAGCTCGGCACCTACCAGATCAGCAGCCTGGACGCGCCGGACTGCTGCACGCTCTTCATGCCGCGCAGGCCCGAGACGCACGCGAGGGCGGAGGCGGTGCACGAGGCGTGGGACCTCTTTGACCACGACGCCATGATAGACGACCTCGTCGCCACGATGGAGTACGTCGACTTCGACCAGTGCCCCGCATACAAGCCGCCGCGCTACCTGCGCGCCCGCCACTGGGAGCTCGCGCCCGTAGAGACGTAGGCTCCGACGCACATCGACCTGCCCATCCGGGCGAGACGACGCCTCACCGCGTCAGGCAGTCCCCGCTCCATGCGCGGACGTGCGCGAGGCAGGGTCGTCTCGCCCGGTTTTGTTCATCGGCTCCAATCTGGCATAGAGTCGCGGCGCGCTCGGATGCTCCGAGCGGGATTCCCTTCG
>CAJOGH010000262.1 GCA_905233865.1 uncultured Atopobiaceae bacterium | reverse complement strand
AGTTCACCTCCTGGGTGGAATCTCACTTGGTGGGGCGGCAAGTGTACACGGCAAACAACACCCCCAGCGTGTACGCTTTCCGGCACGGTTGGCCCCCCACCGTGTACGCTTCTGGCCCGTTTGTGTGCACGGGGATGTGCGGACAAAATCTTGGAGCGGTCACGCCACGTCGGTGAGCGCGGCCCTCAGCATTTCCTGAAGGGATCTGTAGGCATCCGTGAAATCCGTTCCGCCAATTGTCTGCATCGTCAAGTGTATGACCGGGTAGGACGTCATCTGGCTGCAATACCCCTCTCCCATCTCCAGGATCTTCAGTCCCTCAAAGATGGCGCGGTTCTCCGCGTTTTGGGCCTCGTCCCGCGTGTCCTCCACGAAATAATGGATCATGGACAGGGTGAGGGTCTTGCCGAAGCGCTTTGGCCGCAGAAAGAACGTGCTTTCGTGATCTCCCCGCAAGAGGGGCGCAAGAAGCGCGGTCTTGTCCACGTAGCGGTACCCTGCCAGCCGGTTTCGCTTAAAGTCCTCGGTGGCAGTGCTGGTTCTCTCTTCCTTTGCAAACTTCGGGGAAGCCGTGCCGGCCGTCACGGCTGCGAACGATCCATTTTCCATGCCGCGCGTCCTCATCTCGTGTTTACCTCGTTGCCCTTAAGGCCTAGTCCTGATGACGCTTCATCTATGCGCTATCCCTTCCATTTTCTTCATTCTACAACAGCCTTGGTTCTTTATAGAAATAAAGAACCGTCTCCTGGGAGAACCTCTCCCTGGCGTACGTTACAGTTCACACCCATGGCCCCTGCGCCAGTCAGCAAGCGGCTCCGCGCTCGCTTCGCTCGCTCACTTCGTGAGTCGCTGCTTACTGGCATGCGCAGGGGCCATGGGCGTGAACTGTAGCTGGCGAACTGATGTGATGGGGCGGAAGCGCCCCCTAGCCCAGCGGCTCCTCGTCGGCTCGGGTGAGTTCGTGCTCCAGCTCGGCGAGGTCCACCTCCGCGAAGTCGGCGGCGTCCTCCGGCGTCATGGCCCCGCTGCGCACGAGCTTGAGCGTCAGCTCCATGGCCTTTCGCTTCTCGCCGATGGCAATCCCGCGCTTCTCGGCATTGCGCCTCGCCGCCTCCAGCTCGTCCTCGAACGTCATGTAGTCCTCCATCCACTTGGGGTCCGCGACCTTGCGGTCGATGATAGCATTGACGCGGTCGCAGAAGGGGTCTCCCTCGACCTCCTGGCCAGCCACGAGGCGCAGGAACGCGGCGAGCGGGGCGGGCACGTCGTCGAGAGGTCCCCTTGCGTTGAGCATCACGATGCGCCTTCCGTCTGCTACTGGCTCTCCCGTCTGCAGGCAGACGGTGCGCAGGTCGTAGCGGCTGAGCCCGCCCTCGAGCGGGTCGAAGTCGCAGATGAACACGACGATGCTGTCGCGGATCCTCTCGACGTCCTCGCCCTTGCGCAGCCTCGTCGCGTCCATGAGCGACTGGTAGTGCCTCGCCCTCAAAAGCTCGTTGCCGCCGCTCTCCGCCTGCACCTCGACGTCGAAGTCGTTGCCCTCGGCGTCCGTGGCGTATACGTCGACCCTGCCCGCGCGGGAGCTGCGCAGGACGTCGAGCTCCCGCTCGCCCTGCACGATCTCCACGTTGGAAATGCCTCTTTCCAGCGAGAGCTCGATCAGCTCGCGCGTGAGGTCGGCCTCCTCGCCGAACACGCTCTTGAACACGAACCCGCTGGTAAGCCGCGGTCTCGCCTGCGCCCGCGCATCGTCCTTGTTCTCCTTCGCCATGCCTCTCCTTTCCATTTTTCTGAAACCGTATAGCGCACTATACGCCACGTTCTTCGCCGGCGTGCCGTGTTCACCGAGATGGCGCAACGCTTGCCCGTCGCTGAATCGCGCGTCGAAGCGACCTGAACGGCTTGGCGTCGTTTCGGCACGTGACCGCCGTCCCCGCCGCCTTGGCAAGGCCCTCGTGGTCGGCGGTTCGAACCCCATCGACCGGGCGACGCGCCGCGCGCAGCTCCTCGGCGCGGCGCGCGCTGCTCGGGCACGGCGCGCGCCCGACC
>CAJOGH010000261.1 GCA_905233865.1 uncultured Atopobiaceae bacterium | reverse complement strand
GAGCCTCGCACCTATGACGGAAGCCCCCAGCGCCCTGAGCTTGGCGTCACCTATGCCGACAAGAGCCTCGCTATGGACGTCGATTACACCGTTGCCTACCGCGCGAACGTCAATGCGACCGAAGGCGGCGCCACGGCGACCATCACGGGCATCGGCAACTTCACGGGCTCCGCGAGCACCTCGTTTGTCATCCAGCGTGCGGCGATTGAGCCTGTCGTGCACCTTGCGAGTTGGACCTATGGCTCTCCTGCCACGCCCGGCGTGACGGGCAACCCCGGCGGGGGAGAGGTGAGCTACGAGTATCGCGCTGCCAGTGCGGGCGAGGGCGACTTTGGCCCCGAGGTACCCGTCAACGTCGGTGACTATGTCGTCCGCGCCACCGTGGCGCAGACCGCGAACTACCTTGGCGGCACGGCCACCGCAAACTTCTCCATTTCCAAGCGCGCGGTGACGATTACCTGCGATCCCAAGACGAAGGCCTACCGCGACGATGACCCGACGCTTACCGGTACCGTCGAGGGACTGGTGCCGGGCGAGGAGGCCACGGGGCTTGCCTACGCACGCATCGCTGGCGAGAACGTGGGCACCTATGAGATATCCGCCACGTGGAGCAGTCCCAACTATGAGGTCGAGGTTCACAAGGCTGTCCTTACCGTTACGCCTGCCGATATTGCTGGTGCCAGCGTCGCTGACATCAGCCCGGTCACCTATTCGGGACAGGCCCACGAGCCGGCTCCTGTTGTCACCTTCAAGGACGTGACGCTTGTGGCGGGTGAGGACTACGTCGTGTCCTATGACGACAACAAGGACGCGGGCACAGCGACGGTCACGCTTGCGGGCAAGGGCAACTTTGCGGGTACGACGTCTACGACGTTTGCCATCGGGCGTGCCGACAGGTCTGAGTTCGCCGTGGCCATTGACGGATGGACCTATGGCCAGGCGGCAGCCACGCCTCAGGTGAGCGGTGATCCCGAGAGCGAGTCCGTGACGTTCTCCTACAAGCAGGCGAGCGCTCCCGACACGGCGTACGTCCCAGGCGTGCCGACTGCCGCTGGCAGCTACGTCGTCCGTGCCACGAGCGCCCAGACGACCAACTACAACGAGGCCACGGCTACGGCCGAGTTCACAATAGGAAAGGCTGCCGTTACCATTGCGCCCAACGACGCCTCCAAGGTTTATGGGAATGCGGACCCCGCGCTTACCGGTACGGTCACGGGTGTCGTCGCTGGCGACGACTTGGGTGTCAGCTATGCGCGTCAAGCGGGGAACGACGCCGGAACGTACGAGATCTCGGCCACGTGGGACACGAGCAACACCAACTACGAGGTGACTGCGTCCAAGGCGACGTTCACGATCTCTCCCGCGCCCATTACGCTCACGGTCGACGCCGTTGACTGGACGTACGGGAGCGCTCCTGTTGCGCCGGTTGTGACTGGTCATGATGCGAGCCAGACGGTGACAGTTGAGTACAAGCCCGCCAATGCCGTTGACGACGCGTACTCTACTGACGTCCCCACAGACGCAGGCCCATACGTGGTGCGTGCGACTGCCGCTGCCGCTCTAAACTTTGAGGCTGGCGTTGCCACCGACGACCTTGCCATTGCGCAGGCTTCTCTGAGTTCTTCCAACACCGTGGTCGCGCCCATTCCCGACCAGCCCTTCTCCGCCGGCGAGGTGTGCCCGGTGCCCGAGGTCTCTTGGGTTGGTGGCGACGGTGTGAGCCGTACCCTCGAGTCTGGACGCGACTTCACGCTGGCGTATGGCTCCAACGTCGAGGCGGGCCAAGCTACCGTCACCGTAACGGGTGCCGGCAACTTCCGCTCCGACTCCTCTGTGAGCGCAACCTTCACCATCGTTCCCAGCAAGGTGACGCTCCCGACCGCTGTTACCGGCCTGGTCTATGACGGCCGCGAGCAGGCGGGCGTGACGTACGATACGGAGCTCTGCCGTGTCGAGGGCGGGTCTGCCACCGACGCCGGCGAGCACGAGGCCACGGTCTCGCTCATCGATGCGCGCAACAGCGCCTGGGCCGACGGCACCAACGCCCCCGTGCGCGTG
>CAJOGH010000260.1:1110-3172 GCA_905233865.1 uncultured Atopobiaceae bacterium | reverse complement strand
GGATGTTCGTCCTCGCGTCTCTTCTCGTCAACGTCCTGGGGTGCCACGCGGGGCACGAGGCCCACGCGACCGAGCAGCTCTAGACGCCGGGGTGATGCGGATGCAAGAATCATGCGCGCCCCTTTCGCTGCGCGGCGGCAACGTCGTCGTCGGTCATTCCAAAGCGGGTGAGGTCAACGCGGTTGTGCGCCACCTCGATGCCGTCGGCCTCCAACAGGCGCGCCTGCACGTCCGGGCCACCAAAGGCAAAGCGGCCCGCAAGTTCGCCGCGCGCGTTGACCACGCGGTAGCACGGGGTGCCGGACGGGTCGGGGTTCTTGTGCAGGGCGTTGCCCACGGCGCGGCTCATGCGGGGGTTTCCCGCCATGCGCGCAACCTGGGCATAGGTCGCCACCTTGCCGCGCAGGATACGGCGGACCGCCGCGTAGATGCGCGAGGTGGGGGAGTCGCTGATCATCTCGTAGCTGTGCGCGATCATGAAGCGCACGTTCTCGTCGGGGATCGACCCGTCCAGGATCACCGAGTTCCACAGCTCCTTGTTCTGGTGATAGGCGGGGATGACGCTCTCGAACTCGTGGCGCCACACGACCGACCAGTCGGGATCGGCCTTGAGGTTGATCCAGATGTTGCCCTCGCGCTCAAAGCTCCACAGGAACGCACGACGGTTGGGGCGGTAGCGTACGAGCTGCCAGTTCTGGTCCTTGAACGGCGTGTCCACGTATGTGTCGGGGAAGCTCAGCCCAAAGTCCAGGGCCTCCTGTCGTGTCCTCATGCGCGTCCACGCTTCCAGGGCCGCTCCTTGCCGATCCACCCCAGGTCACGCCAGTGTTGGAAGTCCCGATACTCGGGGTCGTCCTTGCCCAGCTGCGTCTGCATGGAGCGTACGGCCAGGAACTTGACTTTGGTCGCGATACTCGTGCGCGCGGGACCCTTTGCGCTGTCGACAAGAGCCCGCCGTGCGGCCGCCTGCAGCTTCGCGATCATCTTGTCGCGCTGTGCCTGAGGGATCTTGTCCCACGTGATCTCTGCACGGAGCGCGAAGCTTATGGTGCGGATGCTGCTGATGCCCCACCACGAGAGGCTGTGGCGGATGTCCTTGGCGGCTCCCTTTTGCCCCATGCCCAGCGCCTGCGTGATGATGACGGCGCGCTTGCCAAACATCTCGGGCGCGGGCCGGTGCGGCATCCAGCGGTATCCCAGGTGGTCGAGGAACGACTTCATGGCGCCGGTCGTGTGAAACACGTAGGTAGGGGAGGTGAACATCAGAAGGTCCGCCTCTATGAGGGCGTCGTGGATGCGTTGCACCTCGCTCGCGTCCTTGCACTGGTGCTCGTCTTTGAGAAAGCACGTCGTGCAGCCTATGCACGGGGCCGCGCAGTCACGCGGCAGGTAGAACTCTACGATCTCCGCATGGTCGCGCAGGGGCTCGAGGAACGCCTGCGTCAGGTGATACGTGACCCCGTGCTTCTGCGTTCCGTTGACTACCGTGACCTTCATGGCTCGCTACTCCTGGCTCTTGTCGGCCGGATGCGTCATGACGGTGCGGGCAAACTCCTCGAAGGAGTACTCGGGGTGCTTCTCGCCGGGCGTGAGCATGTTGAAGAAACACGACGGGATTTCGCGCTCGCGGATGTTCTTGGCGATGCACGGCGTGCACCCCTTGTTGTGGTTGGCTGGGTGCATGGGGCACGCGAGGTCCGTGCAAGTGCAAAACGCTGGCTGGCTCATTTATCTCCTACTTTCCGTCCGCAAAGCTCGTGAAGGTGTCGCGCTCGACCTGCGGCAGCCCATGGGCGTCGCGGGCGTCGGCGATGGCGCGCATGAGGAAGCTCATGTTGCGCGCCAGGTTGCGCATGGTCTGCAGGCCCTCGAGGTCGCGCTCGACGTCGTCGGCCGTGAAGCCGTGGACCTGATTCCAGTAGGTCGAGCCCGCGACGGCCATGCCGCTGATGGTGAAGTACTTGTTCAGCACGTCAAAGCTGGCCGTGTTGCCGCCGCGACGGCAACTGACCACGGCCCCACCGACCTTCATGTGCTTGCTGAAGGACGTGCTGTAAAAGAG
>CAJOGH010000260.1:0-1081 GCA_905233865.1 uncultured Atopobiaceae bacterium | reverse complement strand
GGCGAGCCGTAGTAGACGGGGCTGCCCACCACGAGGCCGTCGGCCGACTCGAGCTTGGGCGCCACCTCGTTGACGAGGTCGTCAAAGACGCAGGCCCCCTTCTTGCTGCAGGTGCCGCACGAAATGCAGCCGCGGATGTCCTTGTTGCCCACGTGCACGAGCTCGCACTCGTCGCCGGCCGCCTCAAAGGTGCGCACCATCTCGTCGAGGGCACGGGCGGTGCAGCCGTTTGGCTTGGGGCTTCCGTTGATCAGCAGTACGCGTGCCATGGTGGTCCTTCCTCTCCAAGACCCAGCGGGTCCAAACCTGTCCCTTTTGTCATTTTGATAATGGTACCTGTCCCCATTCTCAAACGGACTTGAGGATTGCCACGCTCTCGACATGGAAGGTCTGGGGGAACAGGTCGACTGGCGTAACCCTCGCCGGGCGATAAGAGCCTGCCTCAGCAAAGCGCTCGAGGTCGCGCGCGAGGGTGGCGGGGTCGCAGCTTACGTACGCTATGGCGCGCGCGCCCGAGGCGCTCAGCTGCTCCACGACGTCGGCAGCAAGCCCCGCGCGCGGCGGGTCCACCACGATGACGTCGGCGTCAATGTCCGGGAACTCGCGACCTGCGTCGCCTCCCTGGGCGCTCACGTTGTCGATGCCCGCGCGCTCCAGGTTGCGCCTCAGGTCGCGGACGGCAGGCGCGTAGGCCTCCACTGCCTCGACCCAGTCACAGCGATCGGCAAGAGGCAGCGTGAAGGTGCCAGCCCCGCAGTAGAGGTCCATGGTCACGTCATCCTCGCGCACCTCAAGGCCCTCCATGACGAGCTCGATGAGGCGCTCGGCCCCGCGGGTGTTCACCTGGAAGAACGATGGGGCACTCAGGAGCATCTTGTGGTCGCCCACGAGCTCCGACCAACACCCCGCCCCGCTCAGTCTCTCAACGCTGCTCACGCGGCGAGCCTTGGCGGGACCCTTCTCAAGCACACGTACGACCGACGTCGCGCGGGTGGCATCGCCGATGATCTTGGAGGCCTGCGCGCGGGGGAAGGGGCCAGGGCTGTCCCAGAGGGCGACCTCGAGCTCCTTGGTCCTCACG
>CAJOGH010000259.1 GCA_905233865.1 uncultured Atopobiaceae bacterium | reverse complement strand
CTCCCCGAGAAATTCCCAGCGGTAGTGGGTCGGGTGCTCCTCGCGCTCGTACTCCGCGTCCTCTATGAACGCGGGGCCCAGCCAGTCGGCGTGGCCGCCCTCGATCACGTCCAGGTACGTGGAGTGGTTCACGAGGCAGGTCTGCTTGCGCTCCATCTCCAACGCCTGCGCGTTGACCCAGCTCCACATGGTCTGGGGCGGGTTGTAGCTGTAGAACGTCCAGAACCGGTCGCCGCCTCGCCTCAGCGTGCGCAGGAGGTTCGACACCTGGTCCCATCCGTCGAACTGGTCCAGCTCCTCGAACCATATGACCGCGCCGTACCCGCGCATGAACTTGGTGCCCTTGAGCTTGGTCGGGTCGTCGAGCCCAGCGAACTGGATCTTCTGGCCCGTCGGCGTGTAGGTGATCTCCATGGGTGAGACGGTCGCGCGGAACCACTGCGAGAGGCCGAGCGCGTCTATCGCCCATAGCATCTGGTTGTACACGGTGTTCCTCAGCGTGTTGGACACGCGCCGCAGGACCGTGGCGTTGACGAACGCGAACCGCACCACGAGCAGCACGACGCAGAGGCTTATGAAGCTCGACTTCGTGGATCCTCGCCCGCCCTCTTCCCAGAACTCGCTGTGCCCGTCCTCGGAGAACACGTCGGCGATCTTGGCGCCACCCAGGAACGGGATGGAGAGGAACTCGCTGAGCGTGGGGCACAGATCGGAGCAGTCCGTGTAGTGGCCCTTGTGGTTGAGCTTGCTCGTATCCTGCGCGCGCCAGTAGTGCTCGTTGGCGTCGGTGATGTAGTAAACGTTGGAGCCCCTGCGCATGTAGATGGCGTGGTTGTTCTGCAGGTGCTCGACCAGCTCGTCGTACGTGAGCGTCAGCTCCTCCGTGGACCTCTTACCCATGGCATTGTCCTTTCTTCCAAGGTTGGACAAAACTAGCTACCCCATCATATCCGCACGCGGGCTCGAATGGCAATCAATTCGTTGGCCGATTCGCAGGCGGGCAAGCGAGACGCGCGGGCGGTTTTGGGGTATGGAGGCCCCGTGAACGGCGCGTGAGAGAGGGTTTTCCCACATAAGCGGCGTTCTTCTACATCCCGACCGCGGGCCCGACCATTGCAAGCATCCCGGCCACGCATACGACCAGCGCCCGTCTGCAGCGCCAAGCCGATTCGTCCTTCCTTGTGCCGCACAGGGCCCGCACGCGCGAACGCACGGGGCCCGTTTCACGCGGGGCAGCACCTCGCGCCTGTGTTTCGGCCTTGTGCCAATGCGCCGCACGTACAGCGCGCGGGGATTAGCATTAGGCACACCAGACGCACCCGTGAAGGAGGAGCACATGGAAAAGAAGGATCTGGACTGGGGCAACCTCACCTTTGGGTACACGCCCACCGACTATAGCTACGTCAGCTGGTACAAGGGCGGCACTTGGGACGAGGGCACCCTCACGCCCGACCACACGCTCACGCTTTCGGAGTGCGCGGGCATCTTCCACTACTGCCAGGAGGTCTTCGAGGGCCTCAAGGCCTACACCACGCAGGACGGGCGCATCGTGTGCTTCCGCCCGCAGCTCAACGCCGCGCGCATGGCCGATTCGGCGCGCCGCATCTGCATGCCGCCCTTCCCCGAGGACCGCTTCATCGACGCCGTCAAGCAGGTCGTGCAGGCCAACGCCGCGTGGGTGCCGCCCTTCGGCTCGGGCGCCACGCTCTACGTGCGTCCCTACATGATCGCCACCGGCGACGTGATCGGCGTCAAGCCGGCCACCGAGTACCAGTTCCGCATCTTGGTGACGCCGGTGGGCCCGTACTATTCGGGCGGCGTGAAGCCCGTGGCGCTCAAGGTCTCGCAGTACGACCGCGCCGCGCCCCACGGCACCGGCAACATCAAGGCCGGCCTCAACTACGCCATGAGCCTCTACCCCTCCGTGGAGGCCCACGCCGAGGGCTTTGCCGACAACATGTACCTCGACCCCGCCACGCGCACCTTCGTGGAGGAGTCTGGCGGCGCCAACTTCCTCTTCGTGGATGCCGACGGCACCATCGTGGTGCCGCAGAGCGCCACCGACTCCATCC
>CAJOGH010000258.1 GCA_905233865.1 uncultured Atopobiaceae bacterium | reverse complement strand
GTTTGTAGGGTATGGTGACGTTGATGCCGTGCCAGTCTCCAGCTCGCACAAACGTCTCGACTTCGTGCGGCTCGCGTTCAAAGAGGGCATACGGCGCGCTGCCCAGAATGCCATGGATGCGGGGCGACCAACTGTGCCCGAGCGTGCGACCCAGCAGGCCAAACGGCGCCTCGGTGTCCTTGCCCTGCTCTCGTTGCATCATATGACCTCCGTGTACGATCCGAGGTAGCGGAACTCCTCGCAGACCTCTGACAGGGAATCCATGAGTCGGAAGAACTCGGGCGCCGCCGCGGGGCATTCTATGTCGAAGTAAAACATGAATTCGAAATCGCGATGCGGGATGGGGCGGCTCTCCAGCTTGAGGATGTTGATGCCGAGCGCGTAGAAGCGTGCAAGCACCTTGTAGAGGGCCCCTGGCTCGTGATTGGTGACCACCATGAACGAGCTGCGGTCGGCGCCTGGGTATATGACGAGGTCTTTCGCGATGCAGGCGAAGCGCGTGTAGTTGTTTTGGTTGTCCTGAATGCCCTGGTCGACTATCTCGAGGCCGTAGAGCCGCGCGCAAGAGCGTGCTGCGATGGCGGCAACGTCGCCGCGCTCCGACTTGGCAACCATCTCCGCCGCCTTCGCGGTGTTTTCGCATACGTGGACGCGGCAGTTTGGGATGGAGGCGATGTAGTCGGCGCACTGCGAGATAGCCTGCTGGTGACTGTATACGATGCGCACGTCCTCCTTCTTGACGCCTGGCCTCACCAGCAGGGTGTGGTCGATCTTGAGGCGACAGCTTCTCACGATGTGGAAGTCGTGCCGCATCATGAGGTCGTACACGTGGTTTACGGAGCCGGCGCTCGAGTTCTCTATGGGAAGCACGCCAAACTCCGCGGCACCGCTCTCTACCGCGTCAAACACGTCCTCGAAGGCGTCGTGATAGGTAAGCGTGGGACGGCGAAACATGCGGTCGACGGCGATCTGCTGGTATGCCCCCTCCACTCCCTGGCATGCGACGTCTGCTTTCAGGGGAAAGTAGGCAGGTGCGGTATCGAGCGCGGCGCGTATGATCTCAGACTCTGCGCTGTGCTGCTCGAGGATGCTGTGCTGTGCCGCGCGCGACGCCTCCATGAGGACCGACTGGATCATGGAGGCATAGCTTGCAAGCTCTGGCGGCACGCGCTCGCTTGCGGCCGCGATGTTTTGGCGTTCGCGCGCGCCGTCGTAGATGGGCTTGTGCGTGGCACGCTTGTATGCGGCCACGTCGGCGGAGACCTGCATTCGCTCGAGCAGGAGCTTGGTGATCTCGTTGTCGATGCGGTCGATGTCCTTGCGTATCTCGCTGATGTCTCTCATGTGACGTCCTCTCAAAGCTGCGACCAGCTATCTTCTGCGGGTGGGAACGAAAGCCAGGAATCCAAGAGCGCGAGCGCCATCGCCGCCTCGGCTATGGGTACGGCGCGTGCGGCAACGCACGGGTCGTGTCGGCCGCGGACCTCCAAGGTGGTCTCTTGCATGGTGACAAGATCCACCGAGCGTTGGGGTCGGGCGATGCTCGGAGTGGGCTTCACTGCCATGGAAAAGAGTACGGGCGCTCCTGTGGAGATGCCGCCGAGGGTGCCTCCGGCGTTGTTTGCGACGGGGCGTGGTGTGCCATCGCGCACCTCGTACGGGTCGTTGTTTTGCGAGCCGCGCAGGGACGCGACGGAGAAGCCGGCTCCGAACTCGAGCCCCTTGACGGCGGGAATGCCAAAGACGATGCGCGCGATCGCGCCCTGGATGCCGTCGTAGCGAGGGCCGCCGATGCCCGCCGGCAGTCCGTCCAGCTGCATCCGGACAAAGGCGCCGGCATGCCGGACGGTGAAGAGCGAGTCGCCCTTCTCCGTGACCGTGGTGTCCGTCACGAAGCGGTCCTGCGCGAACAGGCTGTCAGCCACCACATCGCCCTCCACGGGCGTCCCGTCCTCGAACCGGACGGGCTCGTGGACGACCGTTCCCTTCGGCTGCGCGCTGCAACCGAAGACCATGAAACTTGCGAGGAGGAGGCTGAGCAGGGTCCTTTTCATCGTGCCGTCATTTGTTTGCAAAGATAGT
>CAJOGH010000257.1 GCA_905233865.1 uncultured Atopobiaceae bacterium | reverse complement strand
GTGCACGGGGATGTGCGGGTGGCGTGCGGCGAAGGCGGTGACAGCCGCCTGCACCTCCCAGCCCTCGTAGCGGTTGAGGTAGCCCACCGCGAGCGTGGTGGCCCAGCCGTTGGCCACGCCCTCGGCCTCGAAGCGAAGGTCCTCGAGCTGCGCGAGGAGCGCCGCGGCCTTGCGCGCGAAGAGCTCGCCCGCCGGCGTGACGTCGAAGCTGCGGCCATGGCGATGCAGCAGCTCGAAGCCCAGCTCCCCCTCGAGCGACTTGACCTGCTGCGAGATGGCGGACTGGCTCACGAGGCAGCGCTCGGCGGCACGGGTGAACGAGCCGGTCTCCACGACGGCGCAGAGGTATAGGATCTGGCGAAGCTCCATGGCGGCTCCTCTCTCTCGATTATTAGCATGTCTAATCCTAACAAGAACCTATCGGAATTGCTTATCAGATAACATGTCCTTACGATAAGAACAGTCAAACAGTTCTTCGAAAGGAGCCCGTCATGTCCACACTCGTCGCCTACTTCTCCCGTGCCGGCCAGAACTACGGTCACGGCGGTATCATCGATCTGCCGAAGGGCAACACCGAGATCCTGGCCGAGGCCATCGCCAAGGCGCTCGACGCGCCGCTCTTCAAGATCGACACCGTGGAACCCTATCCCATTGACTACTACGCTACGACCGACCTTGCCAAGCGCGAGCTGCGCGAGAAGGCCCGCCCCGCCATCCAAGGGCCGCTACCTTCCATGGAGGGCGTGGACAAGCTCGTGCTCGGTTATCCCAACTGGTGGGGCACCGTGCCCATGGCCGTGAAGACCTTCCTCGACGCGCTCGACCTTTCGGGCGTGACCATCGCGCCGCTTTGCACCAACGAGGGATCGGGCCTCGGCGGGAGCGTGGGTGACCTGCGCCGCAGCTACCCTGCGGCCCGCGTGGTCGACGGCCTCTCCATCACGGGCACGAGCGCCGCAAGCTCCACCGGCAAGGCCGTGAGCTGGGCAAGGCGCGCGTTGGCCTAGTCGCAGTCAAATGCCCGAAGCCGTGATCGCCGCCACAATTCTCGTCATCGGCCACAGGGGAATACGCCGCGACGGTCGCGAGGCCACCATCGTGCAAGCCCTGCTCGACATCCTCTCTGCCTGCCCCGGCGTGCCGTCCATGAACGCCAGCTACCTGCAGCCAGCGCGGGCTCTTCGGACGCTGGAGACGGCTGTCTCTCCCGTGCGGATCGGCTGGGCAGCAATCCACTGTCCGTCCTTGTTGGCGTGAGGTGACGTTTGGTACTGGCCCATGGCCGTAGTCCTTTTTTTGAAGACATAAGAAACGCTAATGATTTAACCCAATAAAATGAATAAACCATCGTCACGGCTCAATATAGAATAGAGTCAAGACCAAGAAGAGAGGAGTGGGCATATGGCCGATATCAAGAAGGACGTCGTCGTACTGGTGGGTGCCGGTGGCATCGGCATTGCAATCGCGCGCAGGGTTGCGCAGGGCAAGCACCTCGTGGTGACGACCCTCACGCAGGAGGAGACCAAACACGTCGCCGAGCGACTGAAGAAGGACGGCTTCGACGTCACGGGCGTTGCCTGCGACTTGAGCAAGCGTACCGACATCGTGGCAGTTATCGAGCATGCGCAGCAGTTCGGTCCCATCACCAACGTTATCTGCGCGGGTGGCGTGAGCCCTAGCCAGGCGCCCATCGCCCAGATTCTTCGCGTGGACCTCTACGGGACCAGCGTCCTGCTCGAGGAGTTCGGCAAGGTCATCGCTCCCGGCGGCTCGGGCGTCGTGGTGTCCAGCCAGTCTGGTCACCGCCTGCCTGCCCTCGCTCAGGAGCAGAACTGGGCGCTTGCCATGACACCGACCGAAGAGCTGCTCGACCTCGACTTCCTCTCCGAGGAGGCCATTGGCACGACGCTGCGTGCCTACCAGTACGCCAAGCGTTGCAACGTGCTGCGCGTGCAGAGCCAGGCGTGCGAGTGGGGCAAGCGCGGCGCGCGCGTCTTCTCCATCAGCCCCGGCATCATCATGACGCCACTCGCGTTCGACGAGCTCGATGGCCCGCGCGGCGAGGGCTACCGCAAGATGCTCGACCTCAT
>CAJOGH010000256.1 GCA_905233865.1 uncultured Atopobiaceae bacterium | reverse complement strand
GCTGGCCGTGCGCCCGTGCACGGCGACGGCAGCCGCACCGGCGCTGACCATGCGCGCGGCAAACTCAGGCGCGCAGATGCGCTCGGGCACGCGACCTGCGCGAATCTTTACTGTCACAGGCACGTCCGTGTTCCTCACGCACGCATCGACGATCTTGGCCGCGAGCTCGGGGTCGTCCAACAGCGCCGAACCCTCCCCCTTGCGGACCACCTTGGGAACGGGGCAGGCCATGTTGATGTCGATAAGAGCCAAGCGCTCGCCCACCCGCTCGGTCACGGCATGGGCAGCCTCGGCAAACTGGTCAGGCTTGGAGCCAAAGAGCTGCACCGCGATGCTCTTCTCGGCAGCGTCGGGAAGCACGAGCTCCCAAGTCTTGTCGGATGAGTAGTGCAGGCCAGCCACCGAGACCATCTCGGTGTAGGCCAGGCGTGCTCCGCCGGCGCGGGCCATGAGGCGGTAGGCCGCGTCCGAGACGCCGGCCATGGGCGCCATGAGGGTCTGCGCGTTGGCGAGCGCCACAGAAAGGGGCACACCGCGGTCAAGGTCGCGCTGCTCGCTGACGGGAACAAGCCCCGCCGCACGCGCGTGCGCGTCTATGATCTGCGATGTGCCCACTGTTGCTCCCCTGCCGCGCATGGCGGCGCCAAAACCAAACCCAAAGGTGAGCGCGAGGAGCTAGTTGAACTTGACCAGCTTCTGCGCCACACGATAGACGCCAAGCGTGAACTTGGTGCCGACCTTGGTGGGCATGTTCGTGGCGGTGCCGACGATGCCGTGGCGGCAGCGGCGGTACATGCGCTCATCGAACTCCTTGAGCTCGTCCCAGAGGTCCTGGAGGTTGTCCATGGCGTCGGGCTGGTCGGACATGCGGCTGAAGATAGAGCAGACGGCCATCATGAGAGTGAGGTAGCCGATCATGTAGCTGCGAAGCTCGTGCGGCTGCACGTCATCGTAGAGGTGATACGCCCGCATCATGATGCGGGTGATGCGCAGCTGCTGGTCGATGCGGCTGACCATGACCTTCTCGTTGACCGACTGGTCGTCGCGGCCGATGAAGTAGCGATACAGGTCGACGTCGAGGTAGTAGAGGGTCTTGCAGCGGGGCAGCGGCACGTAGGCGTAGATGTTGTCCACGTAGAAGGTGTGAGGAGGCATGGGCACGCCGCCGTCGCGCAGGATGTCGGTGCGGTAGCACAGAGAGTGCATCAGGAGGTTCTGGTCCATCGTAAAGTGGCCGATCTTCTCCCAACCGATGATCTTGTTCTTGGGCAGCGCGAAGCCGTAGTCGATGACGTTCTGCTTGCCGTCCTCCACGTGCTCGTAGACGTAGTTGGTGATCACAAGGTCAACGCGGGTGTCCTTTTGGATGAACGAGCGCAGCTTGCCCAGAAGCGCCGTGAGGGCCTCGGCGTCCAGCCAGTCGTCGGAGTCGACAATCTTGAAGTAGGTGCCCTCGGCCTCACGAAGCGCGGCCAGGCAGGCAGTACCGTGGCCACCGTTCTCCTGGTGGACGGCCTTGATGATGTCGGGGTGACGCTCCTGCCACTCGTCGGCCTTGGCCGCGGTGTTGTCCTTGGTCGAACCGTCGTCGACGATGATTATCTCAACGTCAGGAGCGTAGCCGGCACCGGCAAGAATGGACTCGACGCAGTGGTCCATGTACTCGGCGGAGTTGTAGCACGGAATGCCAAAGCTGATTGTCTTCTGCATGTGGGTGTACCCTACCTCGTGTTTTATTGCTGCGAACGTGCGCTAGTGCTGGGCAATGATCTCGTCGGAGAGCTCAAGCGCGCTGGCAACGACGCCGTCCATGTCGTAGTAGCGATACTCGGCAAGGCGACCGACCAGGTGGAAGTTGACGATGCCCTCGACGCGCTCGCGGTAGCGGGCGTAGAGCGCCTGCGAGTCGTCCTCGAGAATTGCGTAGTACGGGGTCTCGCCGCTCGTGGGATCCCAGGCCTTGGAGTACTCGCGCATGATGGTGGTCTTGCCAGGCACGACCTGACCGGTCATGTTCTTGAACTCCGTGATGCGCGTGAAGTCCTCGGACGTGGTGTAGTTGACCGTGCCCACAGGCTGGAACTGGTCCT
>CAJOGH010000255.1 GCA_905233865.1 uncultured Atopobiaceae bacterium | reverse complement strand
ACGTTGAAGCCCATCTGCGCCGCCTCGCCGAACAGCCTGTGCCACTGCTCAGGACTGAGGGTCTCGCGCGTGGGCGTGTCGCCGGCTATGCCGCCCGCCCTCGCATAGCAACCCTTGCACTGCAGGTTGCAGGTCGTCGCGATGCTGCATATCAGGAACGGCGGCACATCGAGCCCCTCCTTCTCCTTCATCGCGCGTCGTCGTTTCTCGCCGCGCGCCAGCGCCAGCTGCATCTGCAGCGCGAATCGCGCCTCCCTCGGGTTGCTCAGCACACTGCGGTAGGCCGTCGCAAGCAGGCTCCGCAGGTTGTCGCTCATGTATTTCGAAAGGTCTTTCATCGTTTCAGGCTCTTTATCATCGTGTCCAGTAGGCCGACCGCTGCACGCGCCTCCTCGGCGCTGAGCGGCTCCTCTTTCATGCAGTTGGCCATGCAGGCTGGCACGTCCTTGGCCTTCTCTTCGAGGTGGATGCCCTTGCGCGTGAGGCTCACCAGCGTCTGACGCCCGTCGGCGATGCCGCGCGTCCGCACCACCAGGCCCTCCTTCTCCATCCGCTGCAGCAAGGGCGTCAGCGTGTTCGTGTCCAACATCAGCCGTCGGCAGATGTCGCCCACCAGCTGGTTGTCCTGCTCCCACAGTACCATCATCACCAGATACTGCGGATACGTCAAGCCAAGCGGCTCGAGCAGAGGCCGGTAGGCCTGGGTCACGAGCCGCGAGGCTGTGTACAGCCGGAAACAGAGTTGGTTGTCTAATTTCAGTTGGTCGTACATCGTGGGCTTACAGCATCTCTTCGATGGCCTTCTCCATGTCCTTCGGCTCCGTCGTCGGCGCGAAGCGCACCACCGTCGTGCCGTCCTTGGCCACAAGGAACTTGGTGAAGTTCCATAGTATGTCGCTCTCTTTCTCCACGCTCTTGCTGATCTTCTTCAGCATCGCGTGCGTAGCCTTGGCTTTCAGCCCCTTGTACTCCTCCGTCGGCGCCTGCGCCTTGAGGAAGGTGAACACCGGGTTAAGACCTATCTGGTTGAGGTAGGAGTTGCTGCAAAAGACGGCATTCTCGGCACGCAAGGGCGGCTTGTCGGTGAGGTGACCGCGCATGCCCGTAAACCAGCCCAACAACAGCACCGCCGCCATGGGTATAGCCCATTTATAGGGCATTTCACTGTCGAGGTTTGCCTTCAGCACCCGCCGATAGATCAGCCTTCCGAGGAACCACCACCCCACGGCAACAGCCAAGAAGACAAAGAAGTAGAGCAAGTAGGTAGGCTCGCTGAATATCATGTCGATGACCACAGGCATCGACTCGTTCATGGTCAGCACCTGGGCGTCGAGCCGCTGGACCACGACGCGTGCGTGGCCCTCGTGCGCGAGTGCGACGAGCTGGGCTTTCCCTGGGCGCTGCAGCCGGACAACTCCTGCGTGCGTTCGGCGCCCGACGAGCGCTTCACGCAGGCCTCGCGCGACGTGTACATGGGCGCGCAGGTGGTGCCGGGGCTGGACCCGGCTGCCTGCGAGACCATCTACAAGGTCTACATTGCGTGCGAAGAGCCCAACGAACGGCAGCTCAAGACCCTGTCGACGCTTCCGTGGGCGCGCTTTCACAAGAGCTACTTCTTTGTGGAGCCCACCGACAAGGCGCGCGGCATCCGTCAGGTGATGGACCACTTCCACGCGCCCTATGCCGACGCGGTGGTGTTTGGCGACGCGTCCAACGACCTGTCCATGTTCGTGGACGACTGGACCAAGGTGGCGATGGGCAACGCTGTGCCCGAGCTCAAGGCGCGGGCCGATTACGTGACGACCCACGTGAGCGACAACGGCATCTACAACGCCTGCGAGGCGCTGGGGCTCTTTGAGCCCGTGACGCAGGAATGACGACAGCCGGGAGGTAGCCATGCGCAGGAAGGACCGCGCGGTCACGGATCCGCAGCGTATCGAGGAGATTCTGCAGGCAGGCAAGGTGTTGCACCTGGGCCTGGTGGACGACGGGCGGCCCTACGTGGTGCCGCTGCACTACGGCTACGAGTGGGACGAGCACGGCGCGCTCGTGTTCTGGTGCCACGGTGCGCGCGAGGGCCGCAAGCTGGATG
>CAJOGH010000254.1 GCA_905233865.1 uncultured Atopobiaceae bacterium | reverse complement strand
ATGCGGCGACGACACAGAAGCGCGAGCTGCAGGCTAAGCAGCTCGTCATAGGCAAGCCGGCGACGCGCGTCGTGCGCGGCGTTCATGCTGGAGGGATAGTGGACCTCGCGCAGGGCGCGGGCCTGGGTCATGAGGTCGTGGGAGGCCACAAGGTCGGCAGGCACGGGGTCCACCACGTCGCCCGCATCGGCCAGCGCCGCCGAGACGATGCGGCGCATCCACGCGGCCGTGACGCCCTCACTCAAGGGATGGACCGGCAGCACGCGCGCGTACGAGCCGCTCTCCCCCTCCGAGGACAGAATCTCATGGAACGGGGCCTTGAGCTGCCTAAAGCCACGATAGAACGAGACCTTTCCAGAGAGCGCGATAGTATCGCCCACATGGATCTGGTCAGAGAGCCAGGGTTTGCGGAAGAACGTGGCCGTGAGCACGCCCGAGTCGTCATGGACGTCCACCTCGACGATGACCATTTTGGGCCGGGGACGCTTGGTTCGCACGGCGTCAACGGTGCCCACCACCGTGACGTCCTGCCCCATGTCGGTCTGTCCGATAGGCACCGAGTGCGAGAAGTCTAGGTAGCGACGGGGAACGTGGAGTAGCACGTCACGAACGGTGGCAAGGCCCAGACGCTCGAGCGCCGTCTGGCGGGTGCCCGAGACAAAGCGCAGCGTGGCCGCCGGCCGGTCAAGGCCGCAGGTGCGCGAGATACGCAACGAGGCCCGCGCCAGACATGGCACGGACCTCGCAAGCTGTTGTTTGGAATCGGTCGAAGCCGGGCGCTCCCCCATGGGCACCTCTTACTCTATCGAGAAGATCACGGGGTAGAGGGCCTGCTCGCCGCGCTGGGCGTCAATCTCCAGGTCGGGCTGGGCCGCCTCGATGTCGGCGCAGAGGGCCTCGAACTCGTCCTGGGGCATGTCCTCGCCGGCCAGGATGGTAAGGGTGTCACCCTCCTCGGCGTCCTGCATGCGGTTGATGAGCTGGATGGTCACGTCGTGGACGGAGCTGCCCACCACGGTGATGTCCTTGCCCTCGATGCCCATGACGTCGCCGTCGTGGATGGGCGTGCCGTCAGCAGCCTGGGAGTCGCGGACGGCATGAGTGACCTCGCCGTCACGGACAGCGGCGGCAGCCTCGGTCATGGCCTCGACGTTGTCGGCGACGGAGGCCTGGGGGTCGACGGCGAACATGGCCGAGAAGGCCTGGGGCACGCTGCGGGTGGGCACGACGCCGACCTCGCAGGTGTCGCACGCGGAGGCGGCAGCGTCAGCGGCCATGCGGATGTTACCGTTGTTGGGAAGGACGATGACGCGCTTGGCGCCGACCTTCTCGATGGCGGCAAGGATGTCGGCGGTGGAGGGGTTCATGGTCTGGCCACCGGACACGATGACGTCAACGCCCAGCGAGCGCAGGATCTCGCCCTCGCCCGACCCAGCGGCTACAGCCACGAAGCCCAGGTCCTTGGTGGGGGCAGCGGGCTTGGCGTCCTCGCCGGCGGCAGCCTTGTCAGCGGCGATCTTCTCGGTGCGCTCCTTGGCCTCGAGGTCCATGTTGTGCACGAAGACCTCAAAGATCTGGCCACGGTGCAGCATGTGGCGCAGGACGTGGTCAGGACGGTTGGTGTGCACGTGGCACTTGTAGTCGGGGTAGGCACCGACGAGCAGCTCGCAGTCGCCCATCGTGGCAAAGTAGCGCAGGCACGCGTCCTCGTCAAAGTCCTCGGAGGCGGCGTGGAAGAGGAACTCGGTGCAGTAGCGGAACTGCGAGCCCTCCCAGTCGTCGTTGAGCTCGATCTTGACGACGTCCTCGAGGGCCGCGCTCGCGCTGGCGACGTCGACGGAGGTGTCAAACTCCATGAGCTCGCCGGCATATCCCATGGCCACGTTCACGAACGCCTCGAAGAAGACGGCAAAGCCGTAGGCACCCGAGTCCACAACACCGTTCTCCTTGAGGACGGGCAGCAGGTCGGGGGTGCGGGCAACGGACTCGTAAGACTCGATCACGAGGGCCTCGAGGGTGTCCTCGAGGGGGAAGTGCAGCTTCTCGCACTTATCGGCACACGTCGAGACGTCGCGGAGGACCGTGAGGATCGTGCCC
>CAJOGH010000253.1 GCA_905233865.1 uncultured Atopobiaceae bacterium | reverse complement strand
AACCTATAGCCTATATGCCAGTCACACTGAAAACCATCATCTGCCGGCCGTGGAACAGTGGGCAGATTGTTGTTCCAGTTCGGGCGTGCCAGAGGGACGGAGGAAAGGCACCTTTCAGCTGCGCCATCCCAGAGCGTCATGTGGTGCAAATCGGCCTTCCCGCGTTCCAAATGACGCGCCGGGGTGGCGTTTGCCGCCCGTCGCCGAGCATCGCTCTGTCCGCCCGTTCATAAAAGTGCAGGTGACAGCCTTGCGCTCTTATCGGCATGGCGAGAAGAGCGCTGAGGTGCCGCGATTTTGCCACCCCGGCGGGTAACATCGAACAAGAAAGGCCCCAAATGCACGTTATGACGCTCTGGGGTGGTGGCGCCCCTACCTCACGCCGTACCAGGCGACGCCCTCGTCCTTCCAGCCGAGGCCGAGCAGCGTGTCGCGCTCGTGAGCACTCGGGGTGTAGTTGTGGTTGTTGGCAAAGGCATTGGGGTTGTACTGGCGGTACAGGGGCACGCCGTCGGTGCCGGCGGTCTTCCAGCCGATGCCCTCATCCTTCCAGCCAGCCTTGACGAGCGTGTCGCGCTCGTTCTTGGAGGGCGTGTAATGGTGCTCGCCGCCGAACTCGTTGTACAGGCGATAGACCGGCTCGCCCTCGGTGGGCGCGACCCAACCCACGCCCTCGTAGGTCCAACCGGCCGCGACGACGCTGTCGCGCTCGGCCTTGTTGGCGGTGTAGAAGTGCTCGCCGGAATTGGGGTTGTACAGGCGGTACATCTCCTGGTTGGCAGCAGGGGTCGGGGTGGGCTCGGGTGTCGGCTCGGGCTCGGACGTGGCCTTCACGAATTGCTTGTCGGACGTATTGCCAGAAACCGCAGACCAGTTCTCTTCGTCGTCGCTCTCCTGGATGAACTTGGCGTCGATCTCATTTTGCACGGCCTTGCCCGCCTTGCCCGCAGTGGGGCCCTCGGTGTCATACGGAGACAAATTGCCCACAGCACCGCCATCACCGCCGGCCACAGTTGCGGTGCCGCTCTTGACAGTCAGGCTGCCCGTGATGCCAGGCGCGCCGTTGCCGCCGCTGCCCGGAGTGTCCCCATCTTTGCCTGCTCCGCCTTCTCCACCAAAGCACAGGACGGTTGCACCGTCAACGGTCAGACTGCCGTAGATGGCAGCCGTGCCATCTTCACCGCGGCCGCTATCTGTATTCTCCCCGATCTCGCCATCGCCACCATAGACTTCCAGCGTTCCCTTGCCCGCAACGGTGATCGTATACATGTTAGGCGTGTGACTGTAGATATACATGCCAGACCAAAGCTTCACGGTCTTGCCCTCGGCGATTGTCACCGTGATGTCCCTACCAGCAGAAACTCGATCCTTGATTACCTCGTCGCTGTCGAACGTCTGGTCAGTGTCCCACGATACGTCCTCTGCGTACGCCTTGGTGCCCGCACCAAGCACGAGCCCCAGGGTCACGAGGGCCACCGCAAGCATCGCAAGCAGTCCCCCCATCCTCTTGCGTCCCATGTGCTTCCCCTCTCCCACGGGTGTCTTCTGTTCCAAGTGCGTGATAATCGCGCCGCCGTGGCCGAGAAGAGCCTGCGGCGGCACGTCCCTACCTCATGCCGTACCAGGCGACGCCCTCGCCGCGCCAACCCAGGCCGCAGAGCGCCACGTGCTCGCGCTCGTCGGTCGTGAAGTTGTGCGCGCCCGTCACGGCGTTGGGGTTGTACTGGCGCCAGACCGCCACGCCGTGCTTGGGGTCGGAGCGCCAGCCCACGCCCTCGTAGGTCCAGCCCACGGCGACCAGCGCGTCGCGCTCGCCCGCGTCCAGGGTGTAGTGGTGGTCGCCGGCGTATGCGTTGTACAGGCGGAACACCGGCTCGCCGTCGGCGGGCGCGACCCAGCCCAGGCCCTCGTAGCGCCAGCCGGCCGCGGCGACCGCGTCGCGCTCGCCGGCGCTCGCGGTGTAGAAGTGCTCGCCTGAGTTGGGGTTGTACAGACGGTACATGGGCATGCGGCCCGTAGGCTGGGCGTGCTGCTTCCACTGCGCGTACAGGACATCGCCGCCCGGCGAGAGCACAAGGGTCGACCCCGCCTCATAGGAGGTGCCACT
>CAJOGH010000252.1 GCA_905233865.1 uncultured Atopobiaceae bacterium | reverse complement strand
GGCGCCGTGGCCCTCGCCTACTTTGGCAACGAGCGATAGAGCTTGTGGGCCGAGGCTCTTGTCGACCCAAGGCGCAACTGAACCTGACCGCAGCTCAGAACCACTCAAAACACGACACGTAGGCCGTATATACGGACGCATGTCTAGTTTTGAGCGGTTTTGCTTTCCCGCACACCGCCTCAGAGCGTTACACAGAGCTGCGCGATAAGAGAAGGTTGTCGGATGCACTCTCCCAACACTTGCGTCATTTACAGGTAGTAAGTACGATAAACACAATAGTCAATACGAGAATTGAGGTGCAGACTATGCCTATGACGATTAGCATCGATGACGACCTCAAGCATGAGTTCACTGATGTCTGCAAGGCAATTGGTCTCTCACCCTCGGCTGCAATCACAATCTTTGCCAAGACGGTAGTCCGCGAGCGCAGTATACCGTTTACGCTAACCGCCGAAAGCGCCGATGCCCGTGCGGCCCGCGCATACGACCAGGCCATCTATGATGGCGTCATGCGAGCACACAGGCAGTTTGAATCTGGAGACTTTCTTACTCGCGAGGCGTCACTGGGGCTTCGCTCGTCTCAGGGTGCCAGCGAATAATGGGGTACAAGGCTCTCTTTGCCCGGTCGTTCCATGACGAACTCATGGGTCTGAGTTCGTATGACCAGAACCGCATTGAGACCTCGATCGACATCCTATTAGAAAACCCCAGGCTAGCACGCGAGTACGAACCCTATTATCCCTCCTCAAAGCCACCTTTCGATCTAAGGTGCTATTACGTCCCCAGGACACACAAGCTGTTGTTCCTAACGATTGGCGAGACAGACAAGACGCTGCGCTTCTATTTCATCGCCGACACACGAATGGACCCGCTGCATCGGTTTGAGTAGCGTCACGCCAACCCGCGCAACAAAAAGAGGGCCGCTGAGTCAACGGCCCTCGTGCGTCTCTGGTCGGGACGACTGGATTTGAACCAGCGACCTCTCGCTCCCGAAGCGAGCGCGCTACCAAACTGCGCCACGTCCCGTCAATGCCGTGCTATCTTAGCAGATTAGCGGCTGTCGTGCGCGTCTGCCAAAAAGGTCACATCTACGCCGTGCGGGCGCAGGACACCCTCGACCTCCTCGCCCGTCAGGACATGTGTCGCGCACGCCCAAAGGCCGCGCCCCCTCGCAGCCTGGCACAGCGCCTCGGCCGCACCATGCCCGTCAACAAAGGCGAACACGCAGCTGCCCGAGCCGGTCAGCATCGCACGGCGCACGCCGTCGGCATCGGACATCCACGCAAGCAGCTCGCGCATACCGGCAACAAGGTTGCACGCGACGGGCTCCAAATTGTTGCTCATAAGCGACAAAGCGCCAGCAAGATCGCCGTCGCGCAGGTGCGCATCAAACGTCCCAAGCTCGCCGCGCTCGGGCGCGATGCGGTCGAACTCGGCATAGGCGGCCGGCGTGGAAACCCCGCTGGGCGGCACGACAAGCACGACGTCCTCGCCGCCCACGGCAGGATACTCACGCTCCAGGACGTCGCCGCGGCCCACAAAGAGGCCCGGCACCATCGTCAGGAAGAACGGCACGTCAGCGCCAACGCCGCGCGCGACGGCGCTCGCGCAAGAGAAGGAAAGCAAGGTGGTGCGCGTTGGCTGGTACGACTCGTCGTACAACACCATAGACAAGTTCGGGCGTCGTTCCGGCTATGCCTACGAGTACCAGCTCAAGATCGCAGCGTATACCGGCTGGAGCTACGAGTACGTTACGGGAAGTTGGTCCGACCTTCTGCAAATGCTTGTCGAGGGCAAGATTGACCTGATGAGCGACGTCTCGTACACCGAAGAGCGCGCCAAGAACATGCTGTTCCCCGACTATTCCATGGGGTCGGAGGAATACTACCTGTTCGTTGCTCCCGGGAGCCAGGAGATTTTGTCGTCGGACCCCTCCACGCTCAACGGAAAGCGCCCATGCCGTTTACGATCGCCTTCAGCACAAGCTGGAAGAGATGGCACCCAACGCAAGCATTCGCCTTCGCATGGGCGTGTTGTCTGAGCAAACGCAAATGGAGCCGGTGCAGATGTTCGACATGGCACGCACGGCATGCAGCATGGCTCGCGGTCAC
>CAJOGH010000251.1:2282-2681 GCA_905233865.1 uncultured Atopobiaceae bacterium | reverse complement strand
AACGAGTCCCTACCGTGCACACAAACGGGCCGTTAGTGTGCACGGTAGGGGGCCTCCCGTGCCGGAATGTGCACACGGTAGGGGTATTGTTTGCCGTGAACGCTTTCCGTCCCGAACGGGTCCCCGCCGTGTACACATACGGCCGAGAGGCGCGCGGGCTTGATGGGGCTTGTTTGATGGGGCTTGACGCGAGAGCTGACGAGGGCTTGACGCGATGCCTGACGAGGGCTGACGCGCTGGCGCGAAGCCTGGCGCGGGGCCTGACGTAGGGGTCGGCCTCTGACGCGCCAGCTTGTCCGCAGCCGCTTATCACGGAATCGCCAGGGCGCCGGAGCTGTAATCTGCCGGAATATCGTTTGGCGAGGGGTCTCCTGCTGGAATCGCGTTTGGCGAGGCTCG
>CAJOGH010000251.1:0-2116 GCA_905233865.1 uncultured Atopobiaceae bacterium | reverse complement strand
AAACGGAAAACCAACAAATGCTCCCTCGCCAAACGGAAAACCAACAAATGCTCCCTCGCCAAACGCAAAACCGGCAGAGCTCCCCTCGTCAAACGCAAATTCAGCAGATACTCCCTCGCAAACGCAAAAGCGTTAGAAGCTAGGTGGCCGGCCCGTGAAAACCTGCTGCTTCATGCGTACGTCACGGTTCGACCTGTACGCTTTTCTGCGAATCGACGCTCATCCGCATGTCCTTGCCGAGGACACAGGAATCCACGAGACTTACCAAGGCGGTGCCGTCCCGCACGACGACGCTTGCCTGCGCCTTGGCAGGTAACGTGCCGGCGCCCCCGAATCGCGCGGCGAACTCTCTTATCGATACCTAAGCACCGAGAGCATCGCCGTTACGATCTCAATCTGCCGTTCAATGCCATCATGAAGGTACGCTATACGACCAGTCTGCGAGGCATGCTCGCTGCGTTGCAAAAGGTCACAAGCCTCATCCACGAAACCAACAAGGGCGGAGGGTTCGAACCAATCGGTATTCTCGAAGAGCGCGACCTGCTGCTCCAGGACAGGTCCGAAGGGCTTTACCGCAAAGCCCCAGTCGCGGCGTCCGACCTCAGCTTGCGTCTTCGCATACCATAAGCAGTTGCCCGAGTCAAAAAGCGGGGCTATGCGGAACTCGAGCGTGTCCACATTGCGGACAAGCCCGAAATTCCTGCGGTGCCTGTCGGAGTTCGCAATAATCGCATCGCACACGATCATCTGGGCCATCCATGCGCGGTATGCCTTCTCATCAACCCCCAACATACCCACATAGTGACAGTACCGGTCGTAGACAGAACGTCCCCGGACCGACGCCATCGTCGACATGAGAGCACTTGCCGGTAGGTACTCCTCCCCCGCCGTCAGAAAGTCCCCGCAACAACAAGCCAGGCCATCCTCCGTCTCGACCAGTCCATAGCGCACATAGGCGTCTTCTTGCAGTAACCTGCTATGAAGCGCCGTCGCAACCGCCTCGTTGACAGGTCGCTGGTCATCGGTACTCTTGGTGAGGTCACGGCTGAGCATCCGATCATCGCGCCCTAATCAAACCACACGGGTACAACTAGCTCGCCATGATTGACGCGGTGTATGCAGCGGGGACGCAGAAGGCAAGGCCTGCGTTATTTAAAAATTGCTATACTGGTGCTCAGGAACGCTTCCCATGGCACACGGCTTTGGCGAAGCATGGGATGAACCACGCGCTTGCGCGTAGTAACAAGTGACGGGCAGAGGTCCTGCGTTGGACCACGAGAGAGGAGCTCAGGATGATACAGCGGAAAGCCTTTGTGAGGGGTGTTGCAACTGCGACCTTTGCGTTGACGTTGGGTTTGGCCACCCTGTCGGGGTGCGGCCAGCAGGCAACCAGCAGCTCCGGCGCAACGACCGAGTCCACCAGCGCGACGTCCGAGAAGCCCGCCGAGCAGGACGAGAGTGGTCAGTCGGGTTCCGTGAACCCCTGGAAGGCCGCGCAGACCGCAGAGGAAACCGCCCAAGGGGCGGGACTCGACGCATTCGTCACTCCGGAGAGCGTGCAGGTCGGCAGCGCGGAGTATGACAACCCCGCGTATTCCTACACCAAGAGCATCGCCCAGGTCCGTTACTCGCACGACTCCGACACCATCCAGCTGCGCAAGAGCGGCTCGAACGCCGGCAAAGAAGGTCTTGCGGGCGACTACAACAGCTACGCAGAGACTTGGAGCCAGGACGTCGACGGCATCGAGGTCACGTGCTACGGAGCCGAGCAGGAAGCGGCGCAGCTAATCGTTTGGCAGCAAGATGGCGGCAACTATTCGCTGAGCCTCGGCTTTGGCAGCGACGCCGTCACGGCCATGACACCCGATAACGTCGCCCGCATCGTAGGCAGCGTCCAGTAACCACTGCCGAACGGCCCCGCGCATCGATCACGAAAACAACGACCGCGGCTACCTCCGCAACATGAACAAGGTCCTGCGCGAGAAGAACGGCTGGGTGTACGGCGTGGAGTGCACCTATACGCAGTACGCCGACACCGGCATCGCCGCCATCACCTTCGGCTGCGACAAGCCCAACCTGGAACGGTGCTTATCGACGCTGGACAAGATTCTCGCGC
>CAJOGH010000250.1 GCA_905233865.1 uncultured Atopobiaceae bacterium | reverse complement strand
CGCGACGCATCCGGTGTTCTCCGGTCCGGCGTACGAGCGCCTCGAGGCCGCTCCAGTTGGGAGCAGGTGCAACGAAGAAGCGGGCCACGTACGTACCAGCAGCGCTCGGCGCAGCCTCCGACCATGGCCCATCGCCTGAGGGCGCATAGATCACGACAACGTCGCCAAAGCGAGAGGCACCCACAGGCGAGCTCGGGTCCTGACCGGCGACCCAGCCCTGGATAGAGGGCTCGGTCGTCCAAGAGTTCTGGGCCGCGTCCACCTGCAGGGTGCCAGGGACTGCGGAGAAGTCATAGTTGGGCGCTGACAGACCAGAGACATCGAGGTTGATGGCATAAGAGCCCACCCCATCACCTGCCTGGTAGGTATACGAGTAGCCCACCTCTCCAGTGACGCGAGCGCTCTGCCAGGTCTCGCCGCCCACGAACCCACTCACGTCATAGCCGTCGTTAGCAGGCAGGTCAGGATAGCTGATAGTCCAGTCTCGCGCGGTGAGCGTGAGCTGCGCACGTGCGATGCTAAAGCTCACGCTGCGCTCGGAAGGAAGCCGGTAGTCACCATTACTGAGCGAAAGGGCGCTGGCGATGTAGTCACCCGCAGCAATGCGGGTCTCCCCGACCTCTACGTCACAGGAGTCCCCGCTCAGAAGGTTGCCCGCGTTCGCATGCGGCACATGAGATGCCGCGTCATAGGTGAAGCTGGTGTCGGACCACCCAAGCGTGACCTCGCGCTGTTCGATCGTTGCCTTCACGGAGGCGGGCTGGCCAACGAGCTCGTAGTTCACAGCCGTGGCTCCGGAGAGCTTCCAGCCCGAGAAGGCAACGTCTTTGCCCTCGCCCGCGTGCGCGTCCGCAAACGTCGCAGAGCCAGCAATCACGCCGATGTCATCGCCCGCGACGGGCCCCGAAGTCGCCTGCCCCTCAACGGCGGCTAGTGCCGGGGTGCCCGTGTAGGACGCCGATGGGCTGCCGTCGTAGCTCTTGTCGGCAGCGCCCACTCCAGCGATAGACACGGGCCGGTGCGCGACCTCAAACGAAACGGACGAGCTCGTCGCACCCTCCCAGTTGTCGCATTCCGCAACCTGGGCCCGCACGTAGTGGGTTCCGGCCGAGGTCGGCACGACAGAGGACCATGGCCCGTCAGTCGAGTCAGCATACGAGAAGGTCGCCGTGCTCGCGCCAAAGTCAGCCTCGGCAGCAGGTGTCGAGCCCGCCTGGCCATAGGTCCAGCCTTGGATGGACGCCGAGACCGAGTTGTCGGCCTGTAGCACGTACCAGGTGTGCGAAATGTCCGCAGGTAGCTGGTAGTTGTCTGCCTTCATACCCGAGAGCTCCATCGCATAGACGGTGTAGCCCTCCGCCGCGACGTCAGTGGCGCTCATGGGCCCGTCGTAGCTGCCGACCGTGATCACGTCGCTCCCATACGCGCCTGTGACCGTGGCACCAGCGTATGATACGGACGAGCCGGTATAGACGGGACTGTCGTCCGACCACGAGAGCCCCACCGTGCGCGGCTCAACCGCGAGGGTTCCCGTAGCGTAGCTGATCTCGTAGTTGTCACTGGCAACTCCTGAGCAGATGATGCGGTAGCTGCCTGCGTCACTGCCAGCCACATACACCGCGCCCGAGCCGTCTTCGCTCTTGTTGTAGGCAAAAGAGAGCCCAGACGTATCGAGCACGGCCGACGTCTCGCCGCCGACAAGGCCCATATAGCTCACACCTGCATTGGTAGGCGCGTCGCCATAGGTGACCTGCTTGTCGTTCGCACTCACGGTGAGCGGCGCACGCGTGACCTGGAAGTTGACGATAACGGGGTCAGCAGCGGGAACGAGGCCCGTCGCCGTCGGCGTAATGGTCACGCTCGCGGTACCAACGTCATGGTTGCCCTCGTACGACAGCGTATAGTCACGCCCCAGCTCGAGCGCGTTGCCCAGCTTGTCGGTGACGGCAGGCTGGGGCGTGATGTCTGCGCCCGTGTATTGGGCGTTCGCGACCTCAGGCTCGTTCATCTGAACGGGTGCCCAGGCGGCATAGACGTCGGAGTCGGAGGGGACGCCAACAACGTCCTCAGGCGAGAAGAGCACAGGGCCAAACGGTTCACTGGACCAGCCGGCAAAGGTGT
>CAJOGH010000249.1:1558-3680 GCA_905233865.1 uncultured Atopobiaceae bacterium | reverse complement strand
ATCGTCCGACTGCGCTCGCGGCCGCGCACATGGGGCACGATGCAGTAGGTGCAGAAGTTGTTACAGCCGTACATGATGGGCACCCAGGCGTGGAACCGCTCGGCTCGGCGGCTGGGGAGGTCGGTCGAGAACGAGTCGTAGGGCTCGTTCGTGTCCACGACCAGGGACCCAGGGGTCTCATAGGCACGCTCGATAAGAGCAGGCAGCTTGTCGACCGCCTGCGTACCAAAGGCGACGTCGACGGCAGGCATGTTCTTGCGGATCGTCTCACCGTCACGCTGCGCTATGCAGCCGCCCACACAGACCACGCGACGTCCGCTTGGGGGCATAGGCGCGCTCACCATGGCAGAGACCTGGCCATACAGACGAGTGTCGGCTCCCTCGCGCACGCAGCAGGTCATGAAGACGACGATGTCGGCCTCGTCGGCCGTCTCAACGGCAATGCAGCCACACGAATCCAGGAGCCCGGCAACACGCTCGGACTCGTGGAAGTTCATCTGGCAGCCAAAAGTCTTGATGTTGTAGGTCTTGCCAACCAGGGTCGATGGTGCGGTCACGCTTAGGAAACCCTCCCATCATCGCCCGGGGCCTCAATGGGATTCAGGCGATGGACGTAGACGGCAATGCGAATGGCAGTGCGCATCTCGCCGCCGATCTCGATGTCCGAGAAGGTCGGTGCGCAGGAGATGTCAATGCCTGTGGGAATCAGGAACCCGCGTGCGATGGCAATGGCCTTAACTGCCTGGTTGACGGCACCAGCGCCAACGCACTGCATGTCCACAGGCACGCCGTCCTTTACCATTCCAGCGATGGCGCCAGCAACGGATGCGGGAGAAGACTTGCTCGAGACTTTAAGAAATTCCATTCTGGCTCCAGTACAGACCCGCAGGGTCCTCGACGTATGTGTGTGAATAAGCTGCTTATAGTGAAGTAATCATACGACTTGTGTATACAAAGTGCAAGCACGTCAAAACTGCGCGTGCGACTGTCCACCCACCCGTTCGCTCAGCTTTTACGCACATGCTTAAGGTACCCTAAAGGAACCAATAATTCAAGAAGTCATTTAGGCAATAGACGACATATGCAGGAGGTAGCCATGGACGTAACGAGAGAGTTCTGTGCTGAGAATCTCGAGCGCGTGCCAGCCGCCGTTCGCGCGGGCGCAACGCGCGTGGAGCTCTGCGACAACCTCGCAGCAGGTGGGACGACCCCCTCCTATGGCGTCATACGCGCGGCCGTCGCCTTCCAGGAGGCCCACGGGGTGCCCATGATGGTCATGTGCCGCCCCCGGGGAGGCGGTTTCGTGTACACAGACGCAGAGGTCCAGATGATGGTCGACGACGTGCGGATGGCACGTGCCTCGGGTGCCGCGGGCGTCGTTATTGGCTGCCTGCGACGTCACGAGGGCGCGCTTGCCCTTGACCGTGAGGTCGTGGCCCGTCTGGTCGATGAGGCAAAGGGCGAGGGAGTGGGCATCGCAAGCGGGACCAAGCCTGCGCTCGTGACCTTCCACATGGCCTTTGACGAGCTCGTCTTCGCTGACCAGGAGGACGCGCTGGACACGCTGGCCTCTCTCGGCGTCGAGCGCGTGCTCACGCACGGCGGCCCCGCCTCGCGTCCCATCCAGGACAACCTCGTGCACCTGCACGCTCTTGTCGCCCACGCGAGGGACAGGATAACGATCCTGCCCGGCGGTGGCGTGACGTACGAGAACGTGGACGACGTGACGGGACGGCTCGGCGTGCGCGAGGCACACGGCACCCGCATAGTCAACCTTGGCTAGGGCACTCCCCTAGTCGTGCTTGTCAAGGTCAAACGTGACGTGGATGCTGTCCTTGGTCACGCGGACCTTGGGCTTGTTGGTCAGCGAGAGGTAATAGCGGTCGGCGATGAAGGCAAAGTCGCGCTCCAGAATGCGACCAAACTCCTCGACGTCGTCGCGGGAGATCTTGAGGCCACGCCGGTCGCGCAAGAGGTCGATGGGCGCGGGCTCGCTGCTGGCCTCGCGCATGATCTGCGACAGCACGCTCTTGCGGGGCGCTATCTGGCCCGCGATGATGCGATGCGCGGTGCGCTCGGACATCTCGAGGCCCACGCTCGCGCACTGGGCTTGGAGCTCGGA
>CAJOGH010000249.1:0-1503 GCA_905233865.1 uncultured Atopobiaceae bacterium | reverse complement strand
GTGTCCGAGACCGAGAGTCGCACGCGGGAGCGAATGGTGGCGGCAATCTCGGCGGCAGACCCCAGGTAGACCTCACAGCGGTTGCGCTCCTCGAGCGCGAACTCGCAGCACGTGCGGATAATGTTGTGGGGGCCGCGCGACACGACGCGCTCGCCCTCCTCGTTGGTGGTCACGGAAGGCCAGGTTGACTGGTCCTTGCGCTCCGAGAGGGTCGAGGTGTCGCTGACGACGCGGATGGCAGTTCCCTTGCCCGTTCCAGAGGCCGTCACCTCGGCAGACTCGACGTTCTCTCGTACCGAGAAGAGCGCCATGCCGCGGCCGTGCACGCCCCAGCGGTCCATGTGCATCGTCTCGAGCTTGGAGGTCACGCGCGCGTCAAAGATGCGCTCTTGCATGTCATCGGGGACACCGTCGCCGTCGTCGAGCATGACGAGCGTGCGCACGCCACCCTCGACCGAGGTTGCCACGAAGATCTTGTGCGCGCCTGCGTCGCGAGAGTTGCGCAGCATCTCGACGACGACGTCCTCGATGCAGCGGATATCATGCTTGGCCTGGCGCCGCTCGGCCTCGGCGACACGAAGGCGGACGAATCCCTCGCCGAGGTTCTCCTCGACACGCAGAACGGCTTCGCCTCCCATGGAGGAGACGAAGCCCATGAGGTCCTGTGAAGCCTGGTCTGCCATGCGCTACTTTGCGATGTCGACCGCGCGGGACTCGCGGATGACGACGACGCGCACCTGGCCGGGATACTGCATCTCGTCCTCGATCTGCTTGGCGATGTCGTGGGCGAGCACCGTGGCCTGGGCGTCCGAGATCTTCTCGGGCTGGACCATGACGTGAAGCTCACGACCGGCCTGCATGGCATAGGTGCGCTCGACACCGTCGTGCGCGTTGGAGATCTCCTCGAGCTTCTCAAGGCGCTTGATGTAGGCCTCGGCAGACTCGCGACGAGAGCCGGGGCGTGCTGCGCTCACGGCGTCGGCGGCCTGGACGAGCATGTCAAGGATGGTGTTGGGCTCAATGTCGGCGTGGTGCGCCTCGATGGCGTGGACGATGTCCTCGGACTCGCCGCAGCGGCGCGCGAGGTCGGCGCCAAGGATGGCGTGCGGACCCTCGAGCTCGCCGTCAATGGCCTTGCCCAGGTCGTGCAGGAGACCAGCGCGCTTGGCGGGGACAGAATCGACGCCCAGCTCGTCGGCCATGATGCCACAGAGCTCGGCGACCTCCTTGGAGTGCTGGAGCACGTTCTGGCCAAACGAGGTGCGGTAGCGAAGGGCGCCAAGGGTGTTGATAAGGTCGGGGTGGAGGTCGTGGATGCCGGCCTCAAAGGCGGCCTGCTCGCCAGCATCCTGGACGCGCTGGGCCACGAGCTTCTCGGCCTTCTTGTACATCTCCTCGATGCGCGCGGGGTGGATGCGGCCGTCGGCGATGAGGTTCTCGAGCGCCACGCGGGCCGTCTCGCGGCGGACCGGGTTATAGCTGGAGAGCACGACCGTCTCGGGC
>CAJOGH010000248.1 GCA_905233865.1 uncultured Atopobiaceae bacterium | reverse complement strand
ATCGGAGCGCCTCCGGGATACGTGGGCTACGACGAGGGCGGCCAGCTCACCGAGGCCGTGCGCCGTCGCCCCTACAGCGTCATCCTCCTGGACGAGATGGAAAAGGCGCACCCCGACGTCTTCAACGTGCTCCTGCAGGTCCTGGACGACGGTCGCCTTACGGACGGCCAGGGTCGCCAGGTGAGCTTTAAGAACACGATCATCATCATGACGTCCAACGTGGGCAGCCAGTTCATGGCGGCGGCCAACGCGAACGAGGACCCGGCCGAGACCCAGCGCCTCATTGACGAGGCCATGCGTCAGGTCTTCCGCCCGGAGTTCCTCAACCGAATAGACGACATCGTGCGCTTCCAACCGCTGGGTCTTTCCGACATCGAGAAGATCGTCGACATCCAGCTGGCCGACGTCCGCGAGCGCCTGGACCGCGAGCGCATCAAGCTCGAGCTCACGCCCGCGGCCGTGCAGGCGCTGGCACTCGACGGCCTTGACCCAGTCTACGGCGCGCGCCCGCTCAAGCGCCTGGTGCAGCGCCAGGTCGTGGACAACATCGCTAACCTGATCGTGGGCGGCGAGCTCCATGAGGGCGACACCGTGCGCGTGGACGTTGGCGACGACAACGTGTTCTGGGCCGAGCCCGTGCGCGACTAGCAGACGGAGGAACCGATGGACGACAAGAGCACGCGCAAGCCGGGCTCCGACAAGGACCGCGCGCGCAAGAAGCGCCCGCGCAAGCGGGAGGCCAGCGAGCGCGACAGCGAGTTCATCCGCGCCGAGAACGAGGACGACGACGGTTACGACCCGTACTCCGACCGTCCGCCCGCGCGCGAGCAGCTCTTTGAGCGCGACCCCTGGGCGTAGGACGAGCGCATACTCGAATTGTCGGCCCCGACCACCCTGCCGAGAGGCGAGCTGTCACGCATAGGTCGCGCGCCAGCCGCTACGCACCCGCTCCCGTTCCGAGAGGTGGCTGGCTCGCAACGTTCGCTCGGGCGCATTCTCGCGCCCGAGCGAAGTCTCGCCACCCGCCACCTCTCTCCACGAGAGCTGCTCCGCGAGCCTCTCTGCAGGGTGGTTGGGGCCGGGCCATCGATTATGCGGCTTGCGAGTTCTTGCTAGCTCCATCTCGCCTCCCGCCGCCCGCCCACAGTATCTTGACTTGAACCAACCTTTAGGACTCAAAATCATACCCAACGGCCATTCTCGGCAGCATTGCGCTGCTGCTCGAAACAGCGATGGGATTGAGTCACATGAGAGTCGATGTCTTGCATCCGGAAGCCCCCGCCAAGGGCGGGTCTACCGGGGTCCCAGCTCGCGTCATCCTCGCAGGGGCGCTTGCCACGTGCTTGTTCCTGACGTGCGGGTGCTCGCCTCAGGAGCCTGTGACGGATGCTCCCGCAACGGTCTCCAAGCAGGACCAGCCCAATTCGATGCCGCCGGCTGCCGCCGCGGATCTGCACCTAACCATCGACGGGCTCCCCGTTGCGGTCACATGGGAGGACAACGCGTCTGTCACGGCCCTCAAACGGCACGCGGCCCTGACGCCCGTCGAGGTGCGCATGTCACCGCACGGTGGCTTCGAGCAGTTCGGCCCGCTTGGCTTCGACCTTCCGAGCGACGACGCCCAGACGACCACCGGACCGGGGGACATCGTGCTCTACGAGGGCAATCAGGTGGTGGTGTTCTACGGCTCGAACTCATGGGCCTACACGCGTCTGGGCAAGATCACAGGCATGACCGCCGACGAGCTCACCAGCCTGCTTGGTGGCGATGCCGTCACGCTTACTATCTCGGCATCCAGCTGACGTTGGCCACCACCACGCCTATGACGCCCTGGAAGACCGTGCGCGCCAGTCTCCACTGCCACTCGTTCGATGTGATGAACTCGCTCATGCCCTCTCCTTCGTCCGCTCGTACAGGGTCTCTATGTCGTTGCGCGCGACCGCCACGTCCTGCTCGAGCCGGTAGGTGCGCTCGACGAGGCAGTTGTGCTTGGCGACCTTGTCCGTGAGGGCGTCAATCTTGTACTCCATGACGGCGCGGGACTTGGAGTTGGACGCGAGCACGCCCACGAGCGTCACCACGCCCGTCACGCACGCGACGATGACCGACTCCATGTGGACCCCCTTGTGC
>CAJOGH010000247.1 GCA_905233865.1 uncultured Atopobiaceae bacterium | reverse complement strand
CATCTCTCGTGAGGATGGCGACGACCTGTTCGTCCACTTCAGTGAGATCCAGATGGACGGCTACAAGACTCTGGACGAGGGTCAGGCCGTCGAGTTCGAGATTACGAAGGGCCAGAACGGTAAGTTCCAGGCTTCCAACGTCCACAAGATCTAAGGCTTGCACAACACCTATCGCCACGGCGACTTGGGGGGCGGCATCTTGAATGTCGTCCTCTTTTTTTGTTGGCGGAACGGTCGGATGGCTTAAGAGGTGAAGCTAAACGCTTTCGCATTATGGCAACTGGAGGTCGCGCCAGTCTTCGATCCAGAGGTCGGCGATACTACGTGCGGTTTGCACGTCTTGCATGGGGTCATTGGCGTGGACCCCACAGGCAACCATTCCCGCAAGCTTTGCCGACTTGAGGGCCGGCACGATGTCTTCGAACACGATGCAGTCTTGCGGGTTCACGCGTAAGCGTCGTGCCGCCTCCAGGTAGATGTCGGGGTGGTGCTTGGAGCGCGGAACCTCGGCACCGTGGACGCGCACGTCAAACAGGCCATCCACGTCCACGCGCGGTCGGGTGGAGTCGATGACCTCGCGCGCGTTGGTCGTGGCGAGCGCGATCTTGCAGCCCGCCGAGCGCAGGGCGCGGATGTAGGCCTCGGCACCAGGCCGAAGCTCCACGTGGGTGGCGTAGAACTGCGCTCCCATCTCGTTCCACTCGTCACAGATCTGCTGGACCGTCTCGTCGAGGCCAAAGTGGTCTATGCAGTACTGGGCGCCGTCGGTAAAGCCGAGTGCCGCCATCTCCACGCTGAACGAGGGGTCGTAGGCAAGCCCGCGCTTGGCAAGAAACGCACGGTCGACCTCGACCCACAGGTCTCCCGTGGACGCGATCGTGCCGTCAAAGTCAAAGATGGCAGCTGGCTTGGACAGGGGCCAGAGCTGGTTGGACGTGTGACTGGTCATAGGTTCCTCCTGCGTCCAGATTGTAGCGTGTCTGGGGGCCGGGCGCCCTCCGCCGCGCAGCCATTTGGTATACACTCGACGGGTATGCAATCGAGCGCCATTTTGATGCGAAAGGAACGACATGGCAGACGAGCAGCTCAAGAACGACATTGCTGAGTACGTCGACTCCGTGTGGGAGGACGTCCTCAAGGACATGGACGAGCTTATCCAAATCGAGAGCGTCGAGGACCTGGACAGCGCCGAGCCCGGCAAGCCCTGGGGCGCCAAGCCCTTCGAGGCGCTGGACTGCGCCGTCAAGATGGCCGCGCGCCTGGGCCTGGAGGCCCACAACTGCGACGGCTACATCGGCTACGCGGACGTCCCCGGCAAGCGCGAGGACTACATCGCCACGATCGCCCACACCGACATCGTGCCTCTGGGCGACGGCTGGACCGTCGATCCTCTGCACCTGACACGCAAGGACGGCTACCTGCTGGGCCGTGGTGTCCTGGACGACAAGGGCCCGTTCGTGCTCTCGCTCTACGCCGCCAAGTACTTCCTGGACCGCGGTGAGGAGCTGCCCTACACCCTTCGTTGCATCATCGGCAACAACGAGGAGACCAGCATGGCTGATGTCGACTGGTACCTCGAGAACTACCCCCAGCCGGCCTTCCTCTTTACCCCCGACGCCGACTTCCCCCTGTGCTATGGCGAGAAGGGCGGCTACTCGGCCGACATCGTCTCCGGTGACATCACCGGCGGTGTAATCGTCGAGCTCGACGGCGGTACCGTGGGCAACGCCATCCCCAACTCCGCGAGCGCGCTCGTGGTGGCCGACGCCGCCTCCCTGCCCGCGGCCGAGCGCATCACCGTCGAGGACGCCGGTGACGGTCGTGCGCGCATTCATGCCAAGGGCATCGGCGGCCACGCCAGCAAGCCCGCCGGCACCATCAATGCCATCGGCGTGCTCGTGGACTACCTGCTGGCCAACGACCTCTGCAGCGACGCCGAGCGCACCTTCCTCGAGCTCGAGCAGGTTGTGCTTGGCTCTACGGACGGCTCCACGCTCGGCATTGCCACGCAGGACAGCTACTTTGACCCCCTTACCTGCATCGGCGGCACCGTCCGTACCGTCGATGGCCACTTCGTCCAGTCCATCGACTCCCGTTACCCCACCTCCATCACCGGTGACGAGATCGAGGCGCGCG
>CAJOGH010000246.1 GCA_905233865.1 uncultured Atopobiaceae bacterium | reverse complement strand
GATCGTCATTAGCGACCGTCGCATCCTGGACGAGCTTGCTGTGCTGGTGCGCAACGAGTTCGCGCAGATGGACGACGGACCTGACACCTATGCGTCACTCCGCAACTCGATCACGGCGTCCAAGAAGGGCGACTACGTCTTTCACTACAACGCGCCGGTGCTGGTCGTGGCCGCAAACAAGGCGGGCTACGGCAATGCGATGGCCGACTCCGCCTGCGCCCTGGAGAACATGATGGTTGCAGCCAATGCACTTGACCTGGGCTCATGCTGGATCAATCAGCTCCACTGGCTTGACGGCAACGCGCGGGTGCGGGGCTATCTTTGCGATCTCGGCCTGGCCGACGACGAGACGGTAACCGGCGGCCTCGCACTGGGCCACGCCGAGGCGGTCTGCCCGCGCGCACGTCGCTCCCGCGAACGGGCAATCCCGTCACGTGGGTGGAGTAGGGCAGCCGGCCCCTGTCGTTCGTTGCGGCTTCCGCGTACCTAGCCATTCCGCTCGCTCACCTTAAGCTGGCTATCAGACGTGGCTTTTGAGCCTATAGTAAGGGGGATATCGGGCTCGACGAAAGGTGAGTGATAGCCATGAGACATCGAGGTAGGTTCGCCATCCTTCTGGCAGTCCTTGCGCTGGTCGCAGGCGCTGCCGCAGCGGTCATGCCTGCGTACGGGCAAGGAGCTACGTCACCTGCGCAGCTGCAGCCCGCCGCTGACTCCGACCACGATACGGGCACCTTTACCTACTCCAATGAGGGGGAGAAACCGGCGGACATATGGGTCGGCAATGGCGACAACCTGACGATGCTGCCTCAGGGGACGTTCGAGAACAAGGAGGTCAAGTACTATCACGGCGAGAGCGACACGGTGACGTTCAAGTTCTCCACCCTCTTCATAACCAAGATCACCGAGCTCAAGATCAATGACCATGACTATACCGAGCAGGTTCCCAAAACCCCGCAGGAGAAGGTCACGGCGTTCAATGAGCAGCACACGGAGTTCACGGTGACGGTCACGCACAGCACGACGTACACCATCCAAACCAAGACCGAGATAGACCGCGAGCCTGGCGTGGGCAACTTCCTTTGGTCGTACCAGGACAAGGACCGCGGCACTGACGACTTTATCGACAACGGGCGCATCGAGTTCGTGCGCGCGACCTACGGCGACGAGGTCATTACCCACGACAACCTCAAGAAGGGCTCCGCACGCGACTGGAACGAGGATGCTGGCGTTGAGGGCGGCGCGGTCTTCCCCGCAGGCTCCCAGCTCACCGTGCGCCTCATTCCCAACCACGGCAGCCAGCTCACGTCGTTTGGCGTCAACGGCGGCAAGTTTGAGACGGGCAGCGACCAGTGCACGTACACCTTTGAGGTCAAGCCCGGCAACTTCCACCTGGCGGCGAAGTTCACGCACGTCAACGATGTCATCATGGCAAGCGCACCGGCGGTCACCGGCGGTACCGTCAAGCTCTCCGACGCGGACGTCCCCGTTGGCTCTGCCGTGCTGAACGTCGCCTCCGCGCAGGTTGATGATGCCGAGAAGAGCGCGCTTGCGCAGGCCGCTGCCGCGCGCGGCGCGTATCAGGTGTCCGACGTCTTTGACATGAGCCTCGACCAGGTCGTGTACAAGGGGACGAACTCGCCCGAGGGTGCCTGGACGGCCTCTCTGGGCTCGGAGTCGCCCCTGAAGGATCCCGCTCAGGTGAGCCTTCAGCTGGGTGGGGTCTACGCGAATGATGTCATCGTGATGCACGAGGAACACGACGGCAGCGTCACGGTCGTGGACAGCAACTACGATACCGCGACGAATGCGGTCTCGTTTGACGCCCCTGGGTTCTCCGACTATGCGATTGCTATCGTGCCGCAGAAGGCTGCGGAGGTGTATCGCCTGTACAACCCCAACTCGGGCGAGCACTTCTATACGACCAACAAGGGCGAGTACGATGCCGTCCAGGCAGCTGGCTGGACGGGCGAGGGCGCGGCGTGGCATGCCCTCGCCGAGGGCAACAGGCCCGTGTACAGGCTGTACAACCCCTATGGTGGCGAGCACCACTACACGATGTCGGCTCACGAGCGTGACACGCTGGTGCAGCTTGGTTGGACGGACGAGAAGGTTGCCTTCTATGCTGGCGATGACA
>CAJOGH010000245.1 GCA_905233865.1 uncultured Atopobiaceae bacterium | reverse complement strand
GAGGCTCTCGATGTCCCCGGCACGAATGTCGAAATTCTCGCGGTGACCCTCGTATCTTCCATTGACAAAGCTAGGTGCGCTTCCTCTGTCACCGAAGCCACCGCTGCAGTTCTCAACGTCAATAAGATCGCCCGTGGTCGCGTCATAGAAATCCTTCGAGGCACTCGAGTGCGTGCCCGGGATGGCGATGTCGCTGATGTAGCGCTCGTCCTCCAACACACTCATCCAGTCGCTCGCGGCAACGTTCTCGATGGTCGCCTCGTCGGCTATAGCCGCCTGTCCGCCGATGCCGAACGTGCATGCCACGGCCAGCCCCGCAGCTACCAGGAAAGTGAAACGCCTGCCCATGAGAACCCCCTCAGACCAGATACTTTCAGCAACTTTTATGATATCACATGTGACTGATGGAATGCCCGCTCATGCAGGCCACACACAAGGAACCGCCGCGCAGCCCAGGCAGGTCACCTGAGCCACGCGGCGGCAGCGGTAGCGCTATCGTCAGCCGGCAGTCCCTACTGCAGAACCTTCATCCCGTACCAGGCTATGCCCTCATCCTTCCATCCGAGCGCGACGAGCGTCTTGTGCTCGTTCGTGTCGGTCGTGAAGTTGTGGTTGCAGGCGAGCTGATTGGGGTTGTACTCGCGGTACACCGGCGTGCCCTTGTCGTCATCGGAGTACCAGCCGATGCCCTCGTCCTTCCAGCCGGCGGCGATAAGGACCTTGCGCTCGTTGGCGTCGGTCGTGTAGTGGTGCTCACCGCCGAGGTTCTCGTTGTACAGGCGGTACACCGGCGTGTTGGACTTGTCGGGCGCGATCCAGCCCACGCCCTCGTCGGTCCAGCCGGCGGCGATGGTGTGGTCGCGCTCGCCGACGTTGCTGGTGTAGAAGTGCTCGCCCGTGTTGGGGTTGTACAGGCGGTACATCTTGGTGGCCTTGGCCGGGACCTCGCCCGTGTACCAGGTCCAGGTGCCGGCGATATCCTCGCCGGTCAGCTCGAGCATCTCCTCGGGCGTGTAGGCCTTGCCCGAGCCGCGCCACCAGGTGCCGTACTCGGTTGCGGGAGTGGGGAGGATGCAGTCGGAGCCAAGATTGATGTTCTCCGTTGGCATGAGATGCTTGTGGAAATCGAACTTGTTGCCAAGTGTCACGCTCTTGAGCGAGTCGCAGCCCTCGAACATGTCCCTAAGGTTGCCCGCACCAGTCGTGTTCATGGCCGCGATATTGAGCGTCTCGAGCGACGTGCAACCTTTGAACATGTTCTCTGCAATCCCTAGGTCCTCGGTGCTCCAGGTTGAGAGATCGAGCGTCTTGAGCGAGGTACAGCCTTCGAACATGCTTTCAATGAAAACGACATATTTGGTATTGACGTTCTGGCTGCCCGAGACGATCTTGAGCGCGGTGCATCCTTTGAAATACTCGTTGAGGTACACAGGCTCGTTCTCACGGTAGCTCTCGTCAAAGACTGCCGTCTCGATCTGGTCGGCGAACTCAAGCCATGGCCTATCATCGTTGTTCACTTGCCATGTGTTTGGGGTTTCTGGGAGCGCGCCATAGGCAAAGGTGAGCGTCTTGGTGTCCTCGTCATAGGAGGCGTAGCCGACAAGATCGATTGCCAGCGCGGGCGCTGCCACCGCCAGCACGAGCGCCGCGACGGCAAGGAGCGACATCAGCCCCTTGCCGAGCCAGTGGGTGCGGGTGCGGTTGGGGTGTTCCATGACGTGTTCCTTTCTCTCGCGGGCTCTCGTGCGTCTGCACGGTACGTTCAGGATACTATAAGGCGACATGCGAATGAGTGAGATTCGCCCACGTATGCTCTTATCGGCATAGCCTGATGAGTCAAATGGACAGAGCACTTGTCTCTTAAAAAGTTGATGCAATTACGCGCTACAGGCCGTACCAGGCGATGCCCTCGTCCTTCCATCCCAGGGCGACAAGAGCATCGCGCTCGCGGGCGCTCGTCGTGTAGTTGTGCGTGCCCGTGGCGGCGTATGCGTTGTACTGGCGCCAAAGCGGGGTGGAGCCGCCGGAGTACCAGCCGATCCCCTCGCTCTTCCAGCCCTTGCGCACGAGGGTGTCGCGCTCATTGGAGCTTGTGGTGTAGTGGTGGTCGCCGGCATAGGCGTTATACAGGCGCCACACGGGCGTG
>CAJOGH010000244.1 GCA_905233865.1 uncultured Atopobiaceae bacterium | reverse complement strand
GCCACGAGCGCGACCACGAAGGCCGCGAGCAGCCTGCCTGTCTTCTTCCGTTCCATGCGGTTCCCCTCTCGTTCGGAGCTTATTCAAAGGTGACACTTCAAGTCTAGTTTAAGCCACGAGTCAAGCTCCCATCGCATCGTCTCGGCAGGCGGTATCCACCCTCCACCAGTACGCGTGTATTCCCCCGTACGCGTGTATTCCCCCGTAGGTTTCACACATCTTTAAGCTCTTGTCGGACGGCGCACCCTTCAGCGTCACCAGGCTGGCGCGTCATTTCCTGCAAGCAAGGCATTCTATGCCCAAAACCTCCCGTCAGCGCGACGCAAGAGCCGCATCCCCAAGGCTCTTCTCGCCCATCGCAACAATCCTGATGTTTCGGCTTTCAAAACGCGAGCGCCAAACTCATTGACATGAGTGTTGCGCTTACCTATTATTCCTAGCAATTTGCTGGGAATTATGGACTGTGAGGTCACCATTGGAGCAGGCAAGGTATGACGACAAGAACCGTCAGAAGCTCATCGACTTCTTCCTGAGCGGTCAAAAGGACGAGGGCAACACGAGCCTGCTAGGCGTCGAGGTCGAACACATCGTGCTCTTTGACGACGGAGCCCCTGTCCCCTACGAGCCCTCCAGCGGGCGCATTGGCATTCGCAGCGTACTCGAGGAGCTTGCCGACTACTACCCCACCGCCATGCGTAACTCCGCGGGCGACCTGCTGGGCCTCGCAGGCGATGACGGTTCCATCACGCTTGAGCCCGCAGCCCAGGTAGAGCTAAGCGTGGCCCCCTATGCGAGCGTGCGCGAAGCAGAGCTGGCCTACCGTCGCTTCAGGTCACTCATCGACCCCATCCTGGATCGCGGTGGCGCTCGCCTGAGCAACCACGGCTATCACATGACTCGTCGAGCCCACGACCTCACGCTCATACCCAAGGCGCGCTACGACTACATGAACGCCTACTTTGCCCACATCGGCAGCGACGGCGAGCGCATGATGCGCGCCTCGGCATCAACCCAGGTGTCCGTCGACTACGCCTCCGAGGCCGATGCGGTGCGCAAGATGCGCGTGGCATCGGCGCTCTCCCCCATCCTCGCTGCCATCGCCGACAACACGCAGGTGTTCGAGACCCAGGAGAATCACACTCCCATCCGCCGCCTGCAACTATGGCGCGAGGTGGACAACAGGCGTTGCGGCACGATACCCGGTGTCTTTGACGAGGGCTTTGGCTTTGCCGCGTATGCGGACTGGCTGCTTCGCACGTCGCCCATCTTTGTCACGCGGCCCGCGGCTGACGCCCAGGGCGACAAGAGCCTACGCCCCTTCTTTGACACACCTGCCGCTGACGCCTATGCCGACGCGCCGATGTCCGACGCCGACGTCGAGCACCTCATATCCATGTTCTGGCCCGACGTGCGCCTCAAGCGCTTTGTGGAAATCCGCCCGGCAGACTGCGTTCCCCAAGAGCAGGTCCTCGGATATGCGGCGCTCATAAAGGGCATCTTCTACAGCGAGGAGTCGCTTTCGGCCGTCGAGGAGGAGCTGGGTGTGGATGCCCAAACGCGGGCCACGCGCGGTGCATGGGGCATCACGAATGAGGACGTCACTAACGCGATCGCGCAGATTCAGGAGCGCGGGCTGTCCGCGGAGGTCTATGGCAAGCACATTTTGTCGTGGGAGCGGCAGCTCTTCTCACTCGCCCATTCGGCGCTGCCTGTGGACGAGCGCGACTACCTCGCTCCGCTGGAGTCCTTTGCCACAAACAAGCCCTGGTGGAAAAGCTGACAAAAGCTGACAAGGGACAGGTCGCTTGTGCTTTAGGGACAGGCCCCAAGCTTGGATTTCAACGAATCCTAACTTGGGGGCCCGTCCCTAAGTTTGGGTCTTTGCCGTTGCGAGCGCTACTTCTTGCGGCGCACGGGGATGGGACGCGGGGGCGTCTTGGGCTTCTTGGCGCCCGCGCGCACCACGGCGCCCTCGGGGCACGCCTTGCGGCACAGGTCACACTGGATGCACTTGCGCTGGTCTATTACATGCACGAACTTGGGCTTGCCCATGATGGCGTTGTCCTCGCAGGCCTTTATGCACTCGCCGCAGCCAGTGCACTTGGACACGAGGATGTGATAGGTCTTGAATGCGGGACAACCGCCCGAGG
>CAJOGH010000243.1 GCA_905233865.1 uncultured Atopobiaceae bacterium | reverse complement strand
GCTCGAGCGCCTCAAGGGCATCGACAAGCTCGACTATCTTGGCAGCTACTCGCGCGTCCAGGGCTAGGACGCACGTTCGCACGGCTACGCTGTCGCAAGGCCCACGACCAAAGGGTGTCCCATGATCAAGCTTGTGCTCACCGACTTGGATGCGACGCTCATTGCCTCGCAGGACAACCGCGTCGTATCTCAGAGGTCGCTTGACGCTATCGCCACGGCAATCGATGCTGGCGTGCATGTGGGACCTGTTACCGGACGCACGCCCGCAGGCGTTGCCGAGGCGTTCCCCAATAACCCGCAGGCCTACGCCACGGGCGCCTTTGCCAATGGCGCGCTCGTGCTCCTGGATGGCGAGGTCATCCATCGCGCGGTTACGTCGCCTGAGGCATTGCAGCGAGTCGCCGATACTCTTGACGACCTGGGTGAGGGCGTGCTGACCATCTACGACATCGAGGGCGACCGCGGCACCTGGTTCGTGTCGGGCACGCCCGAGCGCATCGAGCCGCCGTCGGACCACGGCGCCTACATCACCGAGGTCCGGCCGCGCGTGGAGGAGCCCGCGCTTAAGGCCAACGTGCACATGAAGGTGTCCCGCGAGCGCCTGGTGGAGGTCCGTGACATGCTGCGCGAGCAGGTGCCCGAGCTGGACTTCGTCTTCCCGTCTGCCACCATGCCGCTCATCGACATCCTGCCTGCGGGTTACGGCAAGGGCGACGCCGTGGCGGTCATGGCCGACGCGCTAGGAATCGGTATCGATGAGGTTGCCACCTTTGGCGACTCAGAGAACGACCTCTCCATGCTCGAGGCGGTGCCCAACTCGGTGGCGGTCGCCAACGCGACGCCTGACGCTGCGCGTGCGGCTCGCTGGCACATCGGTCACGCCGATGACTACGCGGTCGCGGATGCTCTTATCGACATTGCAAAGGCAACGGCGGCGGGGGAGATGCCGTCCTTCATGCGCTAGGGTGCCCGCTGAGAGGCACACAATACCTGACACTTGTTTGTATATATGGGCTAAGTGTCAAGTATTGAGCGGTTTTGGGCGCTGGACCACGATTGGCGGGCCCCGCACTGCCGTTCGCCTTAAAGTCGTCTGATACGCAGGGTTTTTGTCCCCCGCCTCAAGTACCATTACCAGGTAACCACCTTAATGCAGCCTGACATGAATGCTAAGCCGCCCTAGAAGCGGCTGGGCGGTGTTGCGTGGCCAGTGTGTCGGCGAAGGTCTCGGAGAAGGGAGCTGCTGTGAGAAGACGATCGAAGGCAATCGTCTCGGTGCTGTGCGTCCTAGCCCTTATGTGGGCGACGGCGCTCGTTGCCGTGGGCGATGACACCCGCGAGGTGCAGGGGCCACCCTTGGTGGCACAGGACGTGTCGTCCGGTGAGATGAAGTGCACGAACCAGCTTGATTTGAACGATGTCACTGGATTCTGGCGCACTGATAGCTTTACTCTCGACAACAAGTTTGACTACAAGACGTTGGGCCATGACCCCGGCAAGAGCACGCTCACGCTGAGCACGAGCGCGCTGAGGAGTGCGGTGGCTGACAAGCTGATGCCCCAGTGGAGCTCGCTTGCGGCCGCTGTCTTCCGCGACCAGGCGGGCCAGCTCGTGGACCTCTATGGGTATCAGAACAACGACGCCTGCATGTCGCAGTCTGGCTTTGACGCCTACTTCAACATGAACTATGGTCCCAAAGACTATAAGGATGAGGTTTGGAGCTGCTATAGCCTCAAGCACAAGCTCAACCAGATGAACGCGAGCCACGCAGGTGACCCTGGCTGGGACCAGCTTACCGTCACGGGCCTCAAGCAGATCTCCAGTCTGAAGGATGCGCGCAGGATGATGGGCCAGGCCCTCTATGACTGCGAGAACAACAAGCGCGTTTCGGTTGACGAGATCCTTGGCGTACTTGTAGCTTCCGCACAGAAAGGACTACCAATTGAGGTGTTGTTTTGACCTTTCGGCATTTTATTATGCATCCATGCAATTACACTCTGATCGATTGTCATACTGCTTTGTCCTTTAGATGTAATGGCGACGGCAACCTCATCTCCATCAGCACGTGTAGCAGTGCCAGTAGAAGGCAAAGTGACGCTAGGAGTCATCGTAGAGAAATCCCAAGTCTGATTGGGAGCGATAGCACCATAC
>CAJOGH010000242.1 GCA_905233865.1 uncultured Atopobiaceae bacterium | reverse complement strand
CTGACTACGATTCGCTCGACGTGCTCGCGCGCGACGTGCGGCCATGGGCACGCGAGCTTGTTCGCCGCTTTTGGCCGGGCGCGCTCACGATCGTGGTGGAGGCCTCCGACGCGCTGCCGCCCGACTTCGTGGCGGCGGACGGCTCGGTTGCCCTGCGCATGCCGGACTCGTCTTTGGTGCGCGAGCTTGCGCGTAGGTGTGGCGGCGCGCTGGCGGTCACGAGCGCCAACACGCACGGCGCTCCGTCGCCTGCCTCCTTTGACCAACTGGAGCCATCAATCGTTGCGGCGGCCGACCTCGTGTATGACGCGGGCGCGGCACCCGTTGGCGTTGCCTCGACCATCATTGACGCGCGCGGGCCGGAGCCTCTGGTCCTGCGCGCCGGAGCCATTGACGTGGACAATCGCTAAGGAGCTCAGCCATGACAGAGACCGAGGAGATTAGCTTTTCGTCTCACGACGGCCACAGCACGTGCCGCGGGACCATGTGGAAGCCTGCCGGCAAGCCGCGCGCCGTCGTGCAGATAGTCCATGGGATGTGCGAGCACATCGGGCGCTACGCGGGCTTCGCCGAAGCCCTGTGCGAGCGCGGCTGGCTCGTGGTGGGCATCGACCACGTGGGGCACGGGAGGACGACGCCTGACGCGAACGAGCGCGGCGTCTTTGATCCCAAGACCGGCGCGGACACGCTCATCGAGGACCAGCACTTCCTGCGTATGCTCATGTCCGGGAGGGTCGCGGACGTGCCCTATATCGTGTTCGGCCACTCGATGGGGTCGTTTGTCACCCGCTGCTACCTGGGGCGCCATGGCGATACGATTGACGGCTGCGTGCTGAGCGGGACGGCCTGGCAGTCGCCGGCGCTCCTTGCCGTCATGCCGGGCATGCTCAGCGCGATGGCGGGCGTGCGCGGGTGGGGCTATCGGTCGTCGTTCGTGGACGGGCTCGGCACCGGCGGGTACAACAAGAAGTTCGCGGGCACGGGAGCGCAGACCGGCTACGAGTGGCTCAGCCGTGACGAGGAGGACTGCGTCGCGTATGCCAAGGACCCCGACTGCGGCTTTGTCTTCTCGCTGTCCGGCTACTACGTTCTGTCGCAGCTGCTGCGCGAGTGCCAGACGCCCAGCGCGATCGCCGAGATACCCAAGGACCTGCCCGTCCTGCTCATCGCGGGGTCCGACGACCCGGTGGGAAGCTACGGCACGGGGCCGGCCACGGCGTTTAGGGTCATGCGAAAGGCGGGCATGACGAGGACCGAGCTGTCGCTGGTCAAGGACGCGCGCCACGAGATCCTGTTTGAGCTGGAGGCGGACGAGACCATCGCCGAGATATGCGACTGGATACAGACCGAGGTCGTTGACGCCAAGGAGGCGGACTGATGGGCACCATCCTTAACGAGGCCATGGGCAAGGCGGCGGCCGATGCCACGGGCAGGTCGTCGAACGGCTACATCATGGCGCTCGACGCCGGCACCACGAGCGTGCGCGCCATCCTCTTTGACGAGTATGGGTGCCGCGTGGCGCAGGCGAGCCGCGACATCGCCATCACGTACCCGCAACCTGGCTGGGTGGAGCAGGACCCGGTGCAGATACTCTCGCGCCAGATTGCCTGCATGATAGAGGTGCAGTTCAAGAGTGGCATCCACTCGCAGGACATTCGTGCCGTGGGCATAACCAACCAGCGCGAGACGGTCGTGGTGTGGGACCGCAAGACTGGCCAGCCCATCTACAACGCCATCGTGTGGCAGTGTCGTCGCACTGCGCCTGCCGTCGACGCGCTGGTGGAGGCGGGTCATACGGACCTCATTCGCCAGAGGACAGGGCTTGTCCCCGACGCGTACTTCTCGGCCACCAAGGTGGCGTGGATTCTGGACAACGTCGAGGGCGCGCGCGAGATGGCCGATGCCGGTCGCCTCATGTGCGGCACTATCGACTGCTGGCTCATCTACAACCTCACGCACGGGCAGGTGCACGCCACCGACCTGACCAACGCGAGCCGCACGATGCTGTTTGACATTCACAAGCTGGACTGGGACGACGAGCTGTGCCAGATCATGGGCGTGCCGCGCTCCATGCTGCCCGAGGTGCGTCCGTCGTCGGGCGACTTTGGGCGCGTGAGCTCCGACGTCATGACACACCATCCGCCCATCTGCGGTGT
>CAJOGH010000241.1 GCA_905233865.1 uncultured Atopobiaceae bacterium | reverse complement strand
CAGGCATCCCATCCGTCCCACACATCCGCTAACGGATTAAAAAAAATTTGCAAGCGGAGGCTCTTGTCGCCCTGAGCGTCTTGGATTACGAGGTCTCGTTTGTCGATAAGAACTTGAATTGCGGCTTTTCTTAAATCAAATTGTAAGAATGAGCTCGTGCTCGCACCTTAGACCTCAACGTGAGGATGACCATGGAACAGAATGTCGCGCGACAGCATATGCCGAGTAAGAGACGTGGAAGGAGACGTGCGCCGCTTCTTGCGCGCGTGGCGACGGCAATTGCGTTCGCGCTGGCCGTCGCGTGCACGCTCGCGCTCGTGCCTTCCGCAGGCGTCGCGGACTCGGGCTCGCCCGTATCCGTCTACCAGTCGCTTGACGAGCTCAAGGGCAAGCGCATCGCCTACGTGAACGGCAGCGTGTACAACCAGGCCATGCAAAAGCAGGTCGAGGGAACCTCCGAGCAGTTCTACGCGTCGCTCGCCGACTGCGTCAAGGCGGTCGAGTCTGACAAGGCCGACGCCGCGGTGCAGCTCTCGTATTGCATCGAGCTCGTCGTCAACCGCAGGGACGGCGCTGTGGCCATGCTGCCCCAGAACCTCGGGGCAGTGGACGAGGCGTTCTTCTTCCCCCATGGCGACCCGATGCTTCAGAAGTTCAATGAGATCATTGACAAGTACGAGGCGGACGGCACCATCGACTCGCTCAAGGCCAAGTGGGTGGGCAAGGACGACTCGGTCAAGCAGGTTCCGGCGCAGGACTGGGACGCGCCCAACGGCACGCTCAACTTTGCCACCTCGGGCGTCATCGAGCCCTACTCCTACGTGGGAGCCGGCGGCGAGGCCCTAGGCTATGACGTCGACCTTGCACTGCACATCGCCAAGGACCTGGGGTACAGGCTGAACGTCCAGACCATTCCCATGGACTCCATCTTTGCCGCGGTGCAGACGCACAAGGTGGACTTTGGCGGCACGCTCACCCGCACGGACGAGCGTGCCCAGGTGGTCGACTTTAGCAAGAAGGTCATGCCGTCCTACATCTCCGTGGTCACCAAGGCCAAGGAGGGAACAGGCGGAGGCCTGGAGTACAACTCGCCCGAGGAGCTCGATGGGCACAAGGTGGGCGTTGTCAACGGGACGATGACCGACCGGTTCGTTGACGCGCATCTGGGTGGTTCGCGCGACTACTCTTACTACAACACGCCCGCTGACCTCGTTGCGGCCCTAAAGGCGGGCAAGGTGGACGCCTTTTGCGCTGACGAGCCGGTCGCCGTCCTGAGCGCGAACAACAACGACGGCATAGGCATCGTGCCAGGCAAGGTGGCCGATGACCAGTACGGCATGATATTCCAGAAGGGATCTGCGCTCAAAGGCGAGTTTGACGCCGTCATCGAGGAGTTCAGGGCAGACGGTACGCTCGAGCGGCTCAAGACCAAGTGGACCGGGTCCGACGCAGACGCCAAGACGATGCCAGAACCTGGGTGGGACGCGCCCAAGGGCACGCTCAAGATGACGACGTGCGCCACGCTCGACCCCATGACCTACACGCGCGGCGACGAGGTCGTCGGCTACGATATCGAGCTCGCCGAGCTCGTTTGCAAGCGTCTGGGCTATGGCCTGGAGGTCGTGAACCAGGAGTTCCCCGCCTGTCTGGCCGGCGTGGAGTCGGGCAAGTTTGACTTTGGCGCGTCCGCCATCTCCATCAGCGACGAGCGCAAGCAGCAGGTGGACTTTAGCGTTCCCACCTACGACAGCGCGCCGGTGTTCGTCGTTCGCACAAAGGCCGACCCGGGCGCCTTTGCCGGCTTCCTCGAGACCATGAGCCGCTCGTTCAAGAAGACCTTCATTGAGGAGAACCGCTGGCAGCTCATTCTCTCGGGCCTGGGCGTCACGCTCCTGGTGAGCGTATGCTCTGGTGTTCTGGGCACGCTGCTTGGCTACCTGACCGTGCTGGCGCGGCGCAGCGGCGTGCGCTGGATAGGCAAGGTCGTCGACGGATACCAGGCCCTCATGGGCGGCATACCGCTCGTGGTCGTGCTCATGGTCCTGTACTACGTCGTGTTCGGCGCCTTTGATATAGCTGGCGAGATCGTTGCCGTCATCGCCTTCACGCTCTCCTTTGGCGCCACGGCAGGCTCGACCATGTGGACCGCCGTGGCCGGCATCGACA
>CAJOGH010000240.1 GCA_905233865.1 uncultured Atopobiaceae bacterium | reverse complement strand
CTCGAGCGCAGCGGAAAGCTGGTTGGCCTCCCAGACCGCGTAGAGCGTGGAGTCGGCCGCCACGGCCACGCGCGCGCCCACCGCGTAGGCTGCCGAGCCGCCCGGCTTGGTCGCCCAGCCGGCGACGTGGTATCCGACGGCCGACGCCCCCGCGAGCGCGCCGGGCAGCGTCACGGCGTCGTTGGCGCGCGAGACCTGCAGCTCCTGCGTCACGTGGCCGGCCACGCCCTCGGGGTAGTTGGAGTCGAGCGTCAGCACCGGCGCGCCCGCCTCGACGTCGCCCGCGCCAGCGCCGGGCATGGCGTCGCCGTAGACGGCGAACAGGTCGGTGTTCGAGCTGATGGTGAATGACTGGCCCACCACGTAGGACGCGTTGCCGCGCACGAGCGACCAGCCCAGGAAGGGCGCCCCGGTGCCGCCCTCAGGGGCAGGGACCACATCCACGCTCGCTCCATAGCGGTAGCGACCTGCGTCAGCACCCTCGATTACCGCACCATCAGCCTCATGGTAGGTAACGCCATAGACGCGTCCCTTGACCCACTTGGCATGCAGTGTCGTGGGCCCCTGCACCGTGGCCGAGGCGAAGTCCCACGCCTTGGTGAGCGCCTCGTCGCGGTACCACCCCACGAAGGTGTACTCGACGCCGTTGACCACCTTCACCGGTGTGGCCGGCTTGACGATGCGCGAGCCGCTGTCGACGTTGGCGTAGGTGAGCTGGCTCTTGTCGTCAGAAAGGGTCGCACCAGCGGCGGACGCCAGCTGGCCGCCCTCAGCGTCAAATGTCACGTCGTATGTCGTGGGAGTCCAGGATGCATAGAGCACGTAGTCGCCCGCGGTCATCGTCGCGGACGTCAGGTCCACGCGCGACTCCTCGGCACCGGGCGCCGCTGGGTTATTTGCAAAGAACGCGTTGTCGTACCACCCCGTAAAATCGTAGAGCACGTTGCCCACCAGACGACGCGTTCCCGTCCCAAAGCCGGGGTCAACGTCACTCAGCGCGGCACCATACTTCATCGAGGATGAGTCCAGCGCATAGTCTCCCAGGACACCGGACACATTGCCAAAGCTCACGTTGAACGAGTTCCGCAGGTAGAACACGTCATAGTGCCACCTGTCGTCAGCACCCTTGTACATCGGCAGAACGTCCGCCTGCGACTCAGTGCGCGCGACGATGCCCGAACGGTCATGGACCGCCGCCAAAGACGCACCACCATCAAAGGCACTGGCAGCGTATGCCCCATAGCCGTTAAGCGGGTTGTCGGTGCGCGAGGTGTAGTTCTCATATGATTCGTAGGCATAGACCTTGTGCGTGGAGCCGCCGATGGTGACGTCCTGGGTCTCGTGGCTTTCGTCACCCTCAAGGGCATCAACATAAAAGGTCATGATGAAGCTGTTGCGCAGGTTGCGCGTGTAAGGCTCGTACGTAATGCTCTGCTTGTCGGTGGTGCCGGGCACGTCAATGGCAAAGCCGCCCTGCCAGAACTGACTGCCTGAGAAACCGTAGTACCACAGCTTGTAGTAGTCACCCTCTGGGTAGGTCCACGTCGGGTCCAGGGCCCTCATGACCGCGCCGGTTGGATCCCAGACCTCCCAGGCCTCGCCCGTCTTGACGTAACCACCATAGCGCGCGTCCATCCCGTAGAAGGTCAGGTCGTGCGAGACCGAGCTGGACTGCTTGACGGTCACCTTCGTGCGGTTGCGATTCCAGTAAACGTACTTGACGCTGTTGCCAGCACCATCAATGACGACCTCAGTCGCGTTGTTGGCATAGCCCTCCCCCAGCTCGTCGGCCGCGGGCAGGTGGTAGCCAAAGTCCACGGGGAAGGTGTAGTAGTCGCTCTTGACCACCGTGGACCCGTGCGGGACAAGCGAAGCGTAGGCGCTGTCGGGTACGAGGGCGCCCGTCGTCCCCTCGAAGGTAACCGCCGAGTAACGCGTGTAGGTGCCCTCTCCGGGGCCGCCCTCGGGGCCCTCGACCATGTTGATGACGGTGTAGGGGGTGTCGTTGCGCGGCACCCAATGCGCGTGGAGCGTGATGCCGGACGACAAGAGAATATCGCCTGTGACCTTGTGCTCCAGGCCCTCGTCCTCGTACCATCCCTCGAGCGTCCAGCCCAGGTTCCAGCCGCGGTAGGAGTCGGCGAAGGCGCCCGTCTCGGGGTCGTAGGCGTCGCCC
>CAJOGH010000239.1 GCA_905233865.1 uncultured Atopobiaceae bacterium | reverse complement strand
CGCTGCCCGCGATGCCCGCCTTGTCCAGCAGGTATTTGACCACGTACTCAGGCGTGGTCCCCTTGCCGGTGAGGTAGACCGTGTGACCGGCCAGGCACTCGAGCGTGCCGTTGAAGGCCTCGGGCGTGCCCACGGCCTGCAGGACGCCAAGGGTGTTGATGTCAACGACCTGGATGTCGTTGGTCTTGTTGAAGAGCGTGGCCGCGACGTTGGCGGGGATGAGCGCGATGTCGACCTCGCCGGCGGCAAGCTTGGAACCAAGCTCGTCGGCGGCGGTCATGACCTCAAACTGATAGTCATTGGCGCAATTGCCCGCCTTGGCCTTGGACATGAGGCTCACCAGGCCGATGGAGGTCGGGCCCTTAAGGCTTGCCACACGCGTGGCCACGCCGCCGCCCGTAGTTGTGGCAGCAGGCTGCGAGGCCGCGTCCTTTGCGGCGCCGCCGCAGGCCGTCAGCACGGCCGCGACCACGAACGCGAGCGCGCAGGCCAGGACAGGTGCGATAATCGAGCGCTTCATGGCTCCCCTTCCTGCCCCGGGACTAGCCCAGGAGCTCCTTGACGTCGAGGGCGATCATGTACTCCTCATCGGTGGGCACCACGAGCACGCGCACCTTGGAGTCAGCAGCGGAGATGTCGCGCACCTCACCGGAGCGCTCCTCGTTCTTGGCCGGGTCGATCTTGACGCCCATCCAGGCAAGCTGGTCCACGACACCCGCGCGGAAGGCGGCGGAGTTCTCGCCCACGCCCGCGGAGAACGCCATGGTGTCAAAGCCCTGCATGGCCTGGGCCATCTGCATGATGAGCTGAGAGGTCTTGTAGAAGAACATCTCCATGGCCATCTGGCAGTTGGCGTCACCGGCGTTGGCGCCCGACTCGATGTCGCGCGTGTCGGAGGACTTCTGCGAGAGGGCAAGGAGGCCGGACTTCTTGTTCATCATGTCATCGACCTCGTCGACGGAGTAGCCACCCACGCGCTGCAGGTAGAACACGGTGGCGGGGTCAATGGAGCCGCAGCGCGTGCCCATGATGAGGCCATCGAGCGGCGTGAGGCCCATGGTGGTGTCCATGTCCTGGCCGTCCTGGATGGCGGCAAGGGAGGCACCGGAGCCCAGGTGGCAGCTGACGAGCTTGTGTGCCTCGCCGCCGCAGAACTGGTTGGTCGCGCGCCAGATGTAGCGATGGCTGGTGCCGTGGGCGCCGTACTTGCGGATGTGCAGCTTGTCCACCACGTCGCGCGGCAGGGCGTAGCGCCAGGCGCGCTCGGGGATGTTGTAGTGGAAGGAGGTGTCGGCCACGACGACGTTGCCCACGCTGGGGAACTTCTCGCGGCAGACCTCGATGACGTCGGCCTCGGCATAGTTGTGCAGCGGCGCGAGCGGCGCCACCTCGCGCACCCAGCCCAGGGTCTCGTCGGTGACCACCTTGGACTCGGGGAAGTACCAGCCGCCCTGGACCACGCGGTGACCGATGCCCTGGAAGGGCTGGTCGACGGTGGCAAGAATGTCAAAGACGTGGTTGACCGCGGTGCGGTGGTCGGGAAGCTCGACCTCCATGATCTGCTTCTCGCCGCCCATCTCCTCGTGGCCGATGAACGAGCCGTCGATGCCGATGCGCTCGCAGTTGCCCTTGGCATAGACCTCACGGGTGTCTACGTTGAGCAGCTGGTACTTGAGCGACGAGCTGCCAGCGTTGATAACCAGTACGTTCACTAATGCTCCTCTCGAAGGGTTGGGTGCACACATGCGCGCACGCACCATGATACAGCCAGACGCGACCGATACGTCCGCGTCTTGGACAGACGGGCGATAAGAGCCTTCCTAAAGCAGGCCCTCGCCAAGCGACGTGCCGCCAAGGATGTGCATGTGCACGTGGTTGACGGTCTGGCCCGCGGCCTCGCCGGTGTTCATGATGGTGCGAAAGCCCGCCTTGTCCAGGCCACGCTCGCGAGCGACGTGGTCCACGGCGTCGACCATGGCCGCGAGCACGTCGGCAGGGATGCCGTCGATGATGTTGGCGTAGTGGTCCTTAGGCACCACGAGCACGTGAACGGGAGCCTGGGGATTGGCGTCGGCAAAGGCCGCGGCCAGGTCGTTCTCGTACAGGAGGTTGGTGGGGATGTCCCCATTTGCGAGCTTGCAGAAGATGCAGTCGTTGTCCTTGGCCATGGCCACTCCTAT
>CAJOGH010000238.1 GCA_905233865.1 uncultured Atopobiaceae bacterium | reverse complement strand
GTGCACGGACCCGAACCGCCCCCACGAGGCGTTCGTCGTTGACTACAAGACCGGTGGTGACCCTGCCGACGACAAGAACACGCTCCATGAGCGTCATGCGCTGCAGGCGCGCGTTTACGCCCACGCGCTCGCTCAGGCTGGCTACACTAAGGTACAGATGTGGTTCGTGTACGTTGAGGTCCCCGACCCCCTGCGTGCGTCCGAGCCGCAGACGGTCACGTACACCTTCGAGGACGGAAACGAGATCATATGAGGCTAGCCATCTGCCAGGCACATGCACGTTCGGGCGACTTTGACGCCACGCTCGAGCATATGGTCAACGCGTCGCGCATGGCTGCCGAGCAGGGTGCCGACCTGATCGTGTACTCCATGGGGCTCACCTCTGAGCTTGTCGGCCAGCCCCAGGTTTCGGTGGATGACTTCCTCGTGGACAGGCACCTGTTCGTCGGCGCCCTGGAGAGCAGGCTTGAGTGTCCTGCGCTGGTGACCTATGACAGTGGCTGGGGCCATGGCGGCGGTGCCATGAGCCTCCTCTTTCGCAACCAGGAGACCACGGTCGTGTCATCGGGTGACACCATGCTCATGTCCAGTCGCCTCTTTGAGGTTGGTGGCGTGAAGGTCATGCCAGTCACGAACTTGGACGATCTTTTGTCCCTTGAGCCCGGTGACGTCGACGTCGTGGTGTACTCGGAGCCCTTCTCCTATGCCCATGGGCGCCCCGAGCGCCTGCTTGCCCCCTCGGCCAGGGGGAGCGAGGCAGAGCGCGCCGCCAAGGAGGCCAATGCCTGGCTTGTTGGCGTGGGCTCGGTGGGCCTCACGCAAGGGTTCGTCTATGCCGGCGGCAGCTATGTGATGGCGCCCTGGGGCGAGCTCTCCTGTGCGCTGCCAAACTTTGAGGACGCCTTTGCGGTCGTTGACATCGATCCCTCCTTTGAGGGACCGCTGTCCGATCCCGTTCATGTGCAGCGGCTTGACCCGACGCGCATGATGTACGCGGCCATTCGTCGCGGCATCGCGGACGCCGTTGCCGCAAGCCCCTGCAACGGTGCCTGCGTGGTGGTGGATGGCACGCTGGAGTCCAGCGTCGTCGCAGCCGCAGCCGTCGACGCGCTGGGACCGCTGTGGGTTCACGGCCTGGTGGTCGACACTGGTGACGAGCAGGCCTTCTATGATGCGCAGGCTCTCGCGCGCAACCTGCGCATGCGCACGACCGTCCAGACGGCGCAGGCGCGCGAGGCCACGGCCAAGGCGCTTGCCGACTGTGCTGTGGGCGCGCGCGACGTCATTGGCCTGAGCCTGCGCGCGCTTGCCACCTCCATCAACTTCATGCCACTCGAGAGCGCGACCAAGACCAGGGTGGTGCTCGGCCGCTCCGGGCTCATGGACGCCGAGCGTTCCCTGGCACCTCTGGGCGATGCCTACTCAAGCGACGTCTTTGACCTTGCTGGCTGGCGCATGGCCGTCTCGTCGGTCATTCCCAGTGGCGTACTCTCGCGTGCCTGGGTTCCCAGCCTCGAGGGCCTCAATACGGGTGCCGCCGCACGCACCGCGCTGCGGGAGGTCGACAAGATTCTCCATGCGCTCATCGACAAGGGCGTCCCTGCGTCGGTGCTTCAGGAGGACGAGGGCAACGACGTCCTGGTGCGCGAGATCGTGAGCCGCATGGAGGACATGGCCGCCCGGCGCATGTGCGTGCCGTACTCCATTCGCGTTAACAACCGTCCCTACGAGCAGGTCATCAACGCGCGTGGCACGGTGTGGCATGCGGGTGACACCGATGTCAAGCAGGCACGCGAGATGTTCGAGGCCCGCGAGAAGGGGGAGTTCCCCAGCAGTGGAGGCCTGTTTGAAGAGGATATGTACTGGGCTATGTTCCCTGACGCCACCAGGGACCTCGGCGACTTCGGCGAGCTGGGCGACCTGGAAGACCTGGATGACTCGCTTGATGGTGTGATTGGTGACCTGGACATGGGTACGGTCAACGCGCTGGAGAACCTCAGCGAGGAGCAGGTGGCTGGCGCTGTCGCTCAGGCCATGAGCTATCTGCAGGACCTGTTGCGCGATGCCGCCGAGTCATCGGGCAACGGCGAGGGCGAGCCTGGCATGCCCAAGCCGGGCGAGGGCCCCTTGGGCATGTGGGGCCAGAATCTCTTCTCGCAGAACTAGACGCGGGCTATACACGAAG
>CAJOGH010000237.1 GCA_905233865.1 uncultured Atopobiaceae bacterium | reverse complement strand
TGCGACAGCTCGCCGACGCACGACATATGGCCGGGTGCCTATGCGGGAGACGCCGGAGCCCCCGCTCTTCTCGTCAAAGAATGTGGGGCGCCGCGGCGACGGGGGCCGGGCGGCTTGCCGCTTACGAGTTAGCTCACCATATGAGTGGGGAGGGCCGCGCTTGCGACCCTCCCCTCGGTGCGGTATATGCGCGAGTGCTTACTCGACCTCAGTCGTTCGTTCGGCGTCGATTGCGACCACCTTGTCCCGACGGCGGACGTACTTCTTGTCTGTTAGCGCGTCCGTTTCCATCCAGGTCTTCACGATGGCCATCGCAAGCACGGGCCCGATGAGCTTTCCGCCGAGGCACAGCACGTTGGCGTCGTTGTGCTGGCGCGAGAGCTCCGCGCAGACGGGATCCTGGCAGACGCATGCGAATATGTTGCGGTACTTGTTGGCAATCATGGCACTTCCGTAGCCGACGCCGTCGACCAGGATGGCCCTCTCGCACTCGCCACGCGAGACGGCGCGGGCGGCGGGGCAGACGAAGTCGGAGAGGTCGCAACCCTCCTCGTCATGGGTGCCAAAGTCGACCACCGTGTGGTCGTGCTCCTCGAGCCAGCCCTTGATTTGCATCTTGAGCTGGTATCCAGCGTGGTCGTTGGCCATTGCGATCCGCATGGTATCCTCCCTTGTTTGCGCGTGACCTTACGCCTGCTGGGCCTGGACCGCGGTGATGGCAACCACACCCACGATGTCGTCGGCGGAGCAGCCGCGCGACAGGTCATTGACCGGGCGGGCGATGCCCTGGAGCACCGGGCCGTACGCCTCGGCGTGGCCCAGGCGCTGGACCAGCTTGTAGCCGATGTTGCCAGCGTCGAGGTCGGGGAAGACCAGCACGTTGGCGCTGCCCGCGACGTCGCAGTCGGGAGCCTTGAGGGAGGCGACGCTCTCCACGAGCGCACAGTCGGCCTGGAGCTCGCCGGCAATGGCAAGCTCGGGCGCCTTCTGCTGGCACAGGCTGGCGGCCTCGGCGACCTTGGCGGGGGAGTCGCCCTTGCCCGAGCCCATGGAGGAGTAGGACAGCAGGGCCACCTTGGCATCGGTGCCCATGAAGGTCTTCCAGCTCTTGGCGGAGTCGATGGCAATCTCGCTCAGCGCGTCAGCATCGGGGTCGATGTTGAGGGAGATGTCGGAGAACATGAGCGTGCCCTCCTGGCCAAACTCGTTGGCCTGGGTGCACATCATCATGAAGGACGACACCAGCTTGGTGCCGGGAGCGGTCTTGAGAATCTGGAGCGCGGGACGCAGCGTGTCGGCGGTGGAGTGGCAGGCGCCGGAGACCAGGCCGTCGGCGTCGCCCATCTTGACCATCATGGTGCCAAAGTACGTGACGTCGTCCATCTGCTTGCGCGCGTCCTCGATGGTTACGCCCTTCTTCTTGCGCAGCTCGGCAAAGGCCTCGGCGTAGCGCTCGTGGTCAGGGGAGGTCGTGGGGTCAACCACACGCGCGCCCTCGACGTCGATCGTGGCGGGGTCGCCCAGAATCACGAGGTCGGCGATGCCCTCGGCCATGATGGCGCGGGCTGCCTCGATCGTGCGCGGGTCGTTGCCCTCGGGGAGGACGATGGTCTTGCGGTCTGCGGCCGCCTTGGCCTTCATGCTGTCCAGAAATGCACTCATTCGTACTCCTTTTGCTCGCATTATGTCCGTGTCGGACTTTTTGTGCACGCTTTGCCCATTATAGGTTGCTGTGGCACGCGCGTGATAGAATCAGCCTAAATCGCACCTGGAGTCTTGAGCGCAGGGCGATTTTCGTTGTGTAGCGGCCATCAGGCCGCAAGACCTGTAGTCCTATTGAGAGGATCTCGATGAGCATCACGGTGAACACGAGCGGTACGTTCTCTGCCGACAAGTACGACGCCATCATCATCGGCGCCGGTTATGCAGGCGCCACTGTCGCGAGGCGCATGGCCGAGGCCACCGGCGCGCACGTTGCGGTCGTGGAGCGCCGCCCCCACATCGCCGGCAACGCCTATGACTACACTGATGAGGCGGGCATCCTCGTGCACCTGTACGGTCCGCACATCTACCACACCTTCAACGATCGTGTCCACGAGTTCCTCACGCGCTTCTCCGAGTTCACCGACTACCAGCACAAGGTGCTTGCCAACATCAACGGCACCCTGATGCCGGTTCCCTTTAACCAC
>CAJOGH010000236.1 GCA_905233865.1 uncultured Atopobiaceae bacterium | reverse complement strand
ACCGAGACAGAAATCGTACGGATTTGCGCAAAAGCGGCCTGAGTGCACGTCCCCTGTGCTCGCGCTCGCGTGGGCTATCAGGCGCCGTACCAGGCGATGCCCTCGCCGCGCCAGCCGATGGTGCAGAGCGTCACGTGCTCGTCCGCGTCGGTCGTGAAGTTGTGCGCGCCGGTCGCCGCGTTGGGGTTGTACTGGCGCCAGACCGGAACGGATTGTGCGGGGTCGGAGAACCAGCCCACCCCCTCGTCTGTCCAGCCAAGGCTCACCAGCGCGTCGCGCTCGCGCACATCCATGGTGTAGTGGTGATCGCCGGCGAAGGCATTGTACAGGCGATACACCGGGTGCCCGTCCTGCGGCGCCAGCCACGCGACGCCCTCGTAGTTCCAGCCGGCCGCGGCCGTCGCGTCGCGCTCGACCGCGCTTGCCGTATAGAAGTGCTCGCCCGAGTTGGGGTTATACAGACGGTACATCACGCGCGTGCCGCCCCACATCGCGCGCAGGCGCACGTCGTGAGTCACCGGCGTGACAAAGTCATACAGCCCGCCCGTGGCGGTGTCGATCCAGCCCGCAAAGGTGCGGCCGGCCATGCGCGGGTCGTCGGGACGCTCGGCGCGCGCACCGTACTCCACGCGCTGGCTGGGAATGGGCATCGCCGCGCCAACGTCAAAGCTCACCGTGAGCGTCTTGACTTCCCATGTGGCATAGAGCTCGTCGGAATCGCCCGAGAGCGTGAAGTCGCTGCCGGGAAGGTAGGTCTCGCCCGAGCCGTCGGCGGCCGTGTTCCACGACACGAAGTCATGGCTCTCGCTCGCAAAGCCACAGTCTGGCACCGTCACGGTCTCGCCCGTGGCCCCCACCTGCGGCGACGTGGTGCCCGTGGCGCCGGGAATGTTGGCAAGGAAGGTGAGCGCGTCATAGCGTACCTCAAACGGCACGAGCGCGGTGATTCCCTCGTAATCGCCGGTCTCCGGTACCATCGCCCGCATGACGTAGGAGCCCGGCGCGTCAGGCAGCGCCTCGTCGTAGCCGTCGTCGCCCTCGTCCTGCGGGCGCGCGACGTCGCCCGTGCGCCTGTAGGCAAACTCGACCTCGCCAAAGGCGGCGCGGGCAAATGGGACCGCGGGCTGCTGCCCCGCCACCCAGCTGGCAATGAAGGGCTGGAGCGTCCACGTGTTGGAGGCCTGCGCAATGAGGGCCGTCACCTGAGCCTGCGCGTCGTAGTGCGTGTCGTCGCCCAGGAAGAGCACGTCAACGAGGTAGTCGACGGCGGACGTCGCCTGGGGAAGCGTCTCCTGCCAGTCGCCACCCGCGATGCGGTAGCGCACGCCTGTGCAACCCTCGGGAAGGATCGCCGGCGCGTCGACCAGCGTCTGGGCCACACCGGTGTATACCAGCTCGCGCGGCTGCGGCAGGGTGTCCACCTGCATCTGGAGCTTGGGCAGGGTGTGCGTCGCAGGCGCCGACGTGTTGGAGTGGTAGGCCAGCGCAGTCTCGCTCACGCGCGTGACCACGGCTTGCTCGCTGTTGGGCGCAAGCCCCTCAAAGGCGACGCTCGTGGCACCGTCAGCGGGTTGGACCCAGGTAGCCCCGCCATCGATGCTGTAGACCTGACCGGGCTCCGCCGCGACCTCCAGACGGGTGGGCTCTATGGCGAGAAGAGCAGGCGCCTGTGGCGTCTCCGCAATTGCCTTGGGCTCAACAGTTACCTGCGTGGGCTCGGAGGCGTTCTTGGCCCACGCATCGGCCGTTGCTGCGGTGGACGCGAGGCGCACCTGGTAGGTGCCCACCGGCAGGTCATCAACGCTCGACGCTCCCGCAGGCACGGACGTCCACGAATCCGGCCAGGTGCCGTCCGAGGCCTGTGCGCGCCACTCCATGGCATCGCTCACGCCGGTCAGTGCGGCATCGGCATTGGTGAGAGCCGTGCCCGAGGCATCCGTGGCAACATGACCGTCGACGCCCTCGGTTATGGCAGAGGGATAGGTGGGCGCAAGGCCGCCGGGCTCGTCCTGGTTCTGCGACCAGTGCGCGTAGAGGGTCACCTTCTGCGAGAGATCGGTCACGTCAGCAGCGAGCGCGTCGGTCGCAAGCGGGCTGGCGCTGGCGAACCAGCCCTCGAACTCGTGACCGGCCCAGGCCGGCTCGTGTGCCTCGATGAGCGAGCGCGCGACGTCGTAGGTGCCACCTGT
>CAJOGH010000235.1:1599-4344 GCA_905233865.1 uncultured Atopobiaceae bacterium | reverse complement strand
GATCACGCCCGCGACGCCGCTCGCGTGCAGGTTGCGCTTGCAGCCGTCGTTCATGCGCACGTAGGCGGGGCGGGGGTTGGCCGCAAGCTCGCGCAGGGCCGCCGCAAAGCTGGCCTGGTCGCTTGGTGCCAGGACGCACATGTTGGGAATTTGCCGCAGGGTGCCCACGTCCTCAAGGGAGGTGTGGCTCGAGCCTAGGATCGCCGACTCCAGGCCGGCGCTCACGCCCACGAGGATCACAGGCGACTCCATCGTGCCCAGAAGTACGCGAATCTGGTCGACCACACGGGCGGTGATGAACGTCGCGTAGGAGGGGGCAAAGGTCGTAAAGCCCTCGTTGGCCATGGCAGCGGCAACCTCAAGCTGGTTCTGCTCGGCAATACCGCACTGGATCATGCCGTCTGGGTGCGCGGCCGCAAAGCCATCCAGGTTCAGACGGCGGCCGTAGTCGCTCACGACCACGGTGAGCGAGTCATCGCGCTCGCCCAGCTCGTCCATCACGCGGCCAAAGACGGCCTTGTGCGAGAGGTGCGCGAGCTCCTCCGCCTCGCTGGGACCCACCAGCAGCTCGTTCGTGGCACTCATTGGCTCATCGCCTCCCTGGCCTGGTCAAGCTCGGCAAGAGCCTGCTCGTAGAGCTGTTCGTCCAGCGCGTGGTCGTGCCAGGCGGGGACGTTCTCCGCAAAGGAGAGGCCGCGCCCCTTGACCGTGCGGGCCACCACCGCGCAGGGTCGCGTGTGGCAGCTGGCCAGCGCGCGCGAGAGCGCGATGACGTCATGGCCGGCCACCTCGATGGTGTCAAAGCCAAAGGTACCGAACTTGTTCTGCACGGGCCCGTTGTCAAGGATGTCGTTGCATGCGCCGTCCAGCTGCAGGCCGTTGGCGTCCACGATCACGGTGAGGTTGTCCAGCTGCTTGAAGCCTGCGAGCGCCGCCGACTCCCAGATGGAGCCCTCGTCGCACTCGCCGTCGCCCACCACGCAGAAGACGCGGCTGGGCAGCCCGCGGCGCTTGAGCGACAGCGCCAGGCCCACGGCATAGCCCAGGCCCATGCCCAGGCTGCCGCCCGACATCTCTATCCCGCGCTCGGGGTCGCGCTTGGGGTGCTTAAAGAGAACGGCGTCCTCACCGTACAGGCCGCGGTCAAGGTCCTCCTGGCTGATGATGCCCGCCTGGAGCATGGCCGGGTACAGGGCAATGGACGCGTGCGCCTTTGACAGCACGAAGCGGTCGCGCGCCTCCCAGGGGGTCCCGTCGCGCCCAGTGCGCATGATGTGGCCAAACAGGACGGCCACGATCTCGGCCATAGAGCACGAGCCGCCAATGTGGAACGCGTTGCCCTCGTAGCGGTGGGCGGTCTCCACCACCCCGCGGCGCACGTCCAGCGCAAGCCGCTCCAGGTCGCGCCGGAGCTCGAGCTCCTGTGCGGTGGGAGGCGTGCTGGCGGCGTAGGCCGCGTCCAGCGCGCCGGGAAGGATCTGGTCCTGCAGTGACATCCCGGCCACGACCTCGCCCGGCCGTAGCCAGGTGAGGCTCCACTCAATGGGCGTGCCGTTGTCCAGGCTGATGACCTGCTCCAGCACGAGCACCGCGTCGTTGGGCTCGCAACTCAGGAAGCCGCCATGCTCGGTGCCGGCCTTGGTGGCGCTGTAGTGCGCCGTCGAGCTCGTGATGGCGCGACCCGAGCAGCGCTCGACCGCGTCAAAGAGCGACTCACGCTCAAAGTCCGACGACTCCAGCCCCGGGCACGCGTCCAGGTTCTCCCAGCTCTCCTGGCACACCACGGCGGTCCCGCCCACTGAGCGCACGCGCCGCATGAACATGACCTCAGAGCCGGCGCGCAGGCCCAGGTGCGCGCTGACCGACGCCGGCGCGCTCACGACCTCCTTGCACAGCACCTTGGTGGAAAAGCTCACGCCGCGCCCGCTCAGCAGCGCCGCAAACGAGAGCGGTCGGCGCATGCCGGGGCGTGCCAGGCCGCCCTCGGCAACGTAGGTGCCACTGCCCTTGCGCGTGGTCAGGTAGCCCTCCTCGACCAGCGTGCGGATGGCGCGCCTTACGGTGCCGCGCGATATCCCAAAGCGCTGCATGAGGTCGGACTCGGAGGGTATGCCCTCGCCGGGCTGCAGGTCGCAGTCCGTATCAATCCGCTTCCTGATGATGGCCGCCAGCTGCGCGTGGAGTGGCGACCCCGTGCTGCTCGTCAGTTGCTCCGGCTCTTTGAGCTGGGGTTCCTGTGGCTCCGAGCTGGGTGTGGGAAAGCCCATGCCGTCGTGTGCCAAGGTGGTCCTTTCGCTATGTGTACAACCTGTATAGGACAGATTGTGTATAGATAGGTTGTGTACAGGCTCCCATACTAGCCATCTCGCGGATCACTTGCACCCCTAGCGCGCGCATGCACACGAACTTCAACAGGCGGCCAATGGTATAGTCGCTAGGCAGGACAGGGCTCGAGTGGAAGGACGGCAGGATGACAAGAGCATCGCTTATGCAGGTCGTAGGTGGCGCGTGCGCGCTCGCGGTCTGTGCCTCGCTTGTTGCCTGCGCGCCCGCCGCTGACGCTCCGGAGGCCACGACGCCTCCCGCGACGACCGCAGCCGTCACCGCGCCGGCCACGCCGGCCTTTGACCTCCAGCCGCACGACGCTGACTTCGAGCGCGGGCTGGTGGGAGCCAACGAGAACCGCGACGTCGCCTATATTGCCGCGCGCAACGACTGGAGCTACGTGGCCGTGGCCCTGCGCCG
>CAJOGH010000235.1:0-1421 GCA_905233865.1 uncultured Atopobiaceae bacterium | reverse complement strand
CCTACATGGTCCTTGCCGTGGACTCGTATCCCGACTTCACGCTCAACGACGACTCGGGCCACGCCGTCGCCGTCCAGATTCACCAGATGGCTCGCATCTAGCGACGAGCTGGCCGCGGCCCCGCTTTTGTCAACCGCGTGTTACGCGACGCCGCCTGTCCTTGCGCGGCTCGGTCGCCAAAGCCATACTTACTTGCAACAGAAGAGCACCTACAAACCGTTGATGCGGAAAGAGTACCCTGCAGGTGCGCATAGAGAGAGCCCGGGATGGTGGGATCCGGGCTGTGGCAGGCAGGGGAATGGGCCGCTGAGGGCACACCAAAAGGGAGACCGAGTAGGCTGTGACGTGTGGCACGCGTGAGCTGCCAGGGACGTGACTGCGTCCTGCAAAGTGCGCGGGGCAACCCGCGAACCAAGGTGGCACCGCGGGCATCGCTCGTCCTTGGGGAAGGGACGGGCGTTATTTGTGTCCGTTCGTCGTGCCACGAAGGGAGTGCCATGGGGGTTGTTACCACACCGAGCCTGGCCGAGCTCAAGCAGCTCGCCGCCGCTGACCCGAGCGTGCGCCGCGTCGCCATAGCTCGCGACTATCCCGGCGACACGACCACTACCACTTGTGCGCTGCGGGCTCTGCGTGCCGCCAGCCGCCACTGCTTTCTGTTGGAGAGCGCCGAGGCCAACAAGCGCGCCGGGCGCTACTCGTTCATCGGCTACGACCCTGCCCTCGAGCTCACCTGCCAGGATGGCACCCTGCGCGTGCGTCATGCCGACGGGACAATCCACACGCACCAGGTGGACCATCCCGCCGACGCCGTTCGCGAGGTGTTGGCCGCTTGGAAGACCCCGCGCATGGAGGGCCTGCCGCCCTTTGCCGGCGGCCTGGTGGGCTATGTGTCCTACGACTACCTCGCCTACTCCGAGCCCGTTCTGCGCCGCCCGACGGACGCGCCCGCCCGTGACAACGACGACTTCCTCGACCTCGACCTCATGCTCTTTGACAAGGTCGTGTGCTTTGACACCTACCGCCAGCGCATGGTCGTCATGGCGCTCGTGGACGTGTCTTACCCCGCCTTGGTCGATAAGAGCTACGCTGCGGCGGAGGCCTCGATAGAGGAGTGTCGCCGCATCATCGACACCGGCGAGCCCTACGAGTTCGAGCCGCTCACGCTCGTGGGCGAGCCTGCCCTGCGCCGCTCGCGCGAGGAGTTCGCGCAGATGGTCAGGGAGGCCAAGCGTCACATCGTCGACGGCGACATCTTCCAGGTGGTGCTCTCCAATCCCACCACCTGTCGCGCCACCGGGTCGCTCATGGACAGCTACCGCCTTCTGCGCTCGTCCAACCCGAGCCCCTACATGTTCTACTTCACCTCCGACAGCGTGGAGATCGCGGGCGCGAGTCCCGAGACGCTCGTCAAGCTTGTG
>CAJOGH010000234.1 GCA_905233865.1 uncultured Atopobiaceae bacterium | reverse complement strand
CTACGCGCAAGCTCGCGCACCAAAGACGAGTCCGGCATGCGCAGGGCAACCGAGCCGTCCGCCGCCACGAAGTCGGGCGGCAGCGCGTCGCTGGCCTCCACAACGATCGTGAGCGCACCCGGCCACCAGCGTCGGACAAGCTCACGCGCCCACGGCCGCACGTCGTGCCCGAACACGTCAAGGGCGTCGTCGTCGGCAACGAGCAGCGGCAGGGTCTGCGCGCGGTCGCGCCCCTTCATCTCAAAGATGCGCTCGTGACCGGGATTGCCACTCACGCATGCCGCGGCGAGCCCGTAGACGGAATCGGTGGGCACAACCACCACGCCATGGGCGACAAGAGCACGCTCCCCCAGGCCAACCGCCTGGGCGCTCGGGCGCGCCTGGTCGACGACGCAGATGTGTTCAGCAGCTGCCATTCCCTCACTTCCTCCCGCCTAGCATAGTCGACCGCCGCGGGGCACAACACCACCCACGCGCCAAACGGTAGCCTTTTGCCCGCAGCGACCACGCCACACGAGTGCGCTCTTATCGACCGACGCATAAGACTTTGAGCGAATCGCTTGACAGCCAACGCCGCGCGCCCTATCCTCTCTATAAACCAACCCAGCGGGTAGGAATTAAAGATCCGCCTGCACGTGAACGAGAGGAGCCAGCCATGACCACCAACAACGCCCAGCACACGACCACCGCGGCCTGTTGTCAGTGTATGAACCACGCATGGCTGGCTTGTGCCTGGTAAGACTCGGCCTGGCATAGGCAGCCTGCACGACGGGCTGAGAGACGGCCCGCACGCGGGCTTTCTTTTTGCCCGCACGCACCCAACCACCCTCGTCACGACAGACGGACTCGAAAGGATTTCACCCATGAACATCGCAAGCGCAACCGAGGCACTCATAGGCGGCACTCCCCTCGTCGACCTCTCCGGGCTTGGCCCTGGCAACGTACGCATCCTTGGCAAGTACGAGGCCACCAACCCCGGCGGCTCGGTCAAGGACCGCATCGCCCGCGCCATGCTCGACGACGCCGAGGCCGACGGACGCCTTGAGCCCGGCGGCACCATCATCGAGCCCACGAGCGGCAACACCGGTGTGGGCCTGGCCATGCTCGCGGCCGAGCGCGGCTACCACCTGACCCTCGTCATGCCCGAGACCATGAGCGTCGAGCGCCGCAAGCTCGCACTGGCCTACGGTGCCGAGATCGTCCTGACGCCCGGCGCCGACGGCATGCCCGGTGCGGTGCGCCGCGCGGAGGAGCTGCACGGGGAGACGCCCGGCTCCATCATCGCGGGCCAGTTCACCAACCCCTCCAACCCGCGCGCCCACTACCTGACCACCGGCCCCGAGATCTGGGAGGCCACCGAGGGAACCGTCGACGTCATCGTCGCGGGCGTGGGCACTGGCGGCACCATCTCCGGCACCGCGCGCTACCTCAAGGAGCGCAAGCACACGGTGGAGGCCGTCGCCGTGGAGCCCGCGGAGTCGCCCGTCCTCTCCGGCGGCGCGCCCGGCCCCCACAAGATCCAGGGCATCGGCGCCGGCTTCGTGCCCGACACCTACGACGCGTCGCTCGTGGACCGCGTCGTCGCGATCGCCTCCGATGACGCCATCGCCACCAAGAAGGCCCTGGCCACAAAGACCGGCCTGCTCGTGGGCATCTCGTCGGGCGCCGCGGTCGCCGCCGCCATCCAGGTGGCACGCGACGGCAGCCACGAGGGCAAGACCATCGTCGCGGTGCTCCCCGACACCGGCGAGCGCTACCTTTCCCTGGAGGTCTAGAGATGAACCACGCGATGAGCGCCATGACTGCCGCGTCCGCAAGCGACGCCAGCAACGCCGGCGACATGCCCGGCCTGCGCCAGCTCATAGCCGAAGACTATCAGGCCGCCTTTGAGCGCGACCCCGCGGCCGAGAGCCTCCGCGACATCCGTCGCTTTTCCGTGGGTGCGCGCATCGTGCGCGAGCATCGCATCAACCACTGGCTCTGGGAGCGCGGCCTCAAGTCGCTGGCACTGCGTCGCGCCAAGCGCGTCCGCCGCAAGCTGGGCGCCGACATCCACCCCGGCGCCACCATCGGCCGCCGCTTCACGATCGACCACGGCATGGGCGTCGTCATTGGCGGCACGGCCGTCATCGGCGACGACTGCATGATCTACCAGGGGGCCACGCTGGGAATGACCGGCAAGGTCATGAGC
>CAJOGH010000233.1 GCA_905233865.1 uncultured Atopobiaceae bacterium | reverse complement strand
ACGCCCGCTGACGCCCATCCCGACCTGGATGGCTACCTCTACGGGCCCACCCGCCACTTTGCCTGTGGCGCGGGCAAGCGCATGCGCCCAGCCCTGTGCCTTCTGGGCTGCGAGGCCGTCGGCGGATCGCCCGAGGACGCCCTGGACGTGGCGGCAGCCCTGGAGGTCTTCCAGGCGGCCGCCCTCATCCATGACGACATTGCCGACAAGAGCCAGACGAGGCGCGGCGAGCCGTGCCTGCATCTCACGCAGGGCATCGGCCCCGCCATCAACGACGGCGACCTGGCCATCGTCGACGTCTTTGGGGCAATCGTCGCCAATGACGAGCGTCCCGCCGCTACCACCCTGGCCCTCCTGCGCGAGGTCGAGGCCATGATGCGGCGCACCCTGGAGGGACAGGCGCTGGACCTGTGCTGGGTGCGCGACGACCGCTGGGACCTAAAGATCGAGGACTACCTCGTCATGGCCACGCTCAAGACGGCGCACTACACGGCCGCGTCACCGCTGGCCCTGGGCGCCACCATCGGAGGCGGCACGCCGGAACAGGTTGAGGCGCTTCGCGAGTTTGGCCTTGGTTGCGGCCTTGCCTTCCAGGTCGCCGACGACCTGCTCTGCCTTTGTGGAGACACGCAGCAGATTGGCAAGGACGCGCTGGGCGATCTGACCGAGGGCAAGCGCACCCTCGCCGTAGTGTTTGCGCTGCGTAACCTAGGTGAGGACGATGCCGCCGAGCTCATGGGCATCCTGCGCTCCCACACCTCTGACCAGCAGCTTCTTACCCGCGCCGTCGAGCTCATCCGCGCGAGCGGTGCGATAGACTATTGCGAGCGATTTGCACACGAGACCTGCGCGGCCGCCAAGCACGCGCTGGCCACCGCAGGTATTGACGAGCGCTCGACACTGACGTTGCTCTCCATGGCTGACGCCTTTGTCGACCGCACCTCATAGGAACAAGGAGTGACGATGGAATCCATTGGTAAGGGCGCCAACGGCGCGGCAGTCGAGGACATCCAGGAACGCCTGACGCGCCTGGGCTACGAGATCGACGAGGCCGAGACCGGTGCGTCTAGCTTTGGCGACTCCACCGCCAGCGCGACAGAGCGCTTCCGCGTGGACCACGGCATCGCGCGCGGCGACGAGATCGACAACGCCACCTGGGCCGCCCTCGTGGATGAGACCTACACCCTGGGCGACCGCACCCTGTACCTTCGTCTCCCCAATCTGCACGGCCGCGATGTCCGCGACCTGCAGACGCGCCTGAACATCCTGGGCTTCTCCTGCGGTGAGCCAGACGGCTGCTACGGCGCCTACACCGAGAGCGCCGTCAAGCAGTTCCAGGAGAACGTGGGCATCCTTCCCGACGGCATGGCATTCCAGGACACCTTTGACGCCATCGAGCGCCTGCGCCACGTGTGGGCCGGCAATCCCGCCAAGGGCCCGCACCCCATGGGCGACATGGGCTTTGCCCGCGCCGCCAAGGTACTGGAGGAGCGTGACGTCGCCCTGACAGGCGAGGACCCCATTGCCCGCAACGTGGCCGGCCGCATCTGGAACCTCGCCTGCGCGACCTCTGACAACTCGCGTCTGACCCTGGTCAACTCGCCCAAGGAGGTCAAGAGCGGCGCGGTCATCGTGCTGGGCACCTCCGAGCTGCCCAAGAAGAACCGCATCGCCAACGTCATCATCGACGACACGGACCTGCTGCCCGATCGCATCCGCACGGCCTACGAGTCCACGCGCGGTCGCAAGCGCCAGATCCGCGTGGAGCTCCCCTGCAGCCCCGACCTCAACGGCACCTTTACCACGAGCGACGCGCAGACCTTTGCCGTCATCCTGCTCGACGCCATCTGCGCCGCCTTCGCTTAAGGTCGACAAGAACCTGACACTCTGGCGTCAATCACCACAGACGCCTGAGAGCCACACATGCACAGTGTGCAGGTCCTACAGCCAAATCGGTTGTACGACGTGCACAGTGTGCAGGTCCTACAGCCAAATCGATTGTACGACGTGCACAGTGTGCAGGTGAAGGTTCACATGGCTCAGGCTTCGCTTGCGATCGATAAGAGCGAAGTGCCCACTCGTTACTGGTGCCCGACCCATATGTCGGGCGGAGCGCTCGCGGAGCAGCTTTCGCGGAGAGAGGCGGCGGGTGGCGAGACTTCGAGCCAGGGCGCGCCAGCGTCCTGGCTCGAACGT